>MFJM01000014.1:26662-33204 GCA_001779205.1 Candidatus Gottesmanbacteria bacterium RIFCSPHIGHO2_02_FULL_39_14 | reverse complement strand
CAAACCAACGGTATGACTCAGGGGGCAGCCGGATCAATCACAGCCGCTAACTCTCCCGGGGAGGTCAGAGAGCTTCTTTTCGGCACCTGTTCTACCTCGGTTTGTACCTACCATAACGGTTTAAAAGGAGCAAAATTGACGATTACAGCCGTGATGAAAAATGGTAATAAAATTGGTAAAAATTTCCGGATAAAAACCTACTTCTGATTTCCCCGGGGACAGTCCCCTTTGGGGACAGTCCCCTTAGTTTTATTCCCTTTGATACTTTTTAATACTTGTGTATGATTAATTTAGGGAGAAAATATCTCTCTATATTTGGTGTGAAAAATGCATACTGAAGATACACAAATTGCCAATTTACTTATAGAAAGCGGCATTATTAAGGATAGAGAATTACAGGAAATAAACCTGTTGGCTAAGAATGCGGGTTTAAGTTTTTACGATGCAGTAATTGATAAAGACATTGTTACCGATGAGACATTAGGACAGATGATGGCACAGTCATCCGGCTATCCCTTTGTAATTTTAGCCAAAACGGCAATTCCCGATGAGCTTTTTCATTTAACACCGGAAAAGGTAGCCAGACGGTTAAAAGTAATTGCTTTTGACAGAGATCAAACCAGCATTAAACTGGCTATGGCAGATCCCAACAATAAAGAGGTAATTGAGGCATTTGCTAAAAAAACCAATTCCAAAGTTATCCCCTATTTTGCCACGGATAAGGATATTCATAATGCCCTAAGGATGTTTAGGAAAGACCTACAAATAATAGTGGATAATTTACTCCAGGAAGAAATCAGTAAGAGCAAAGTTTTGAGCGCAGATGAAGCACCGATTACCAAAATCGTTGATGTGGTTATCAGTTATGCTTATGATGATAAAGCTTCTGATATTCATATTGAACCGGAAGAAAAAAGTTCCCTGCTAAGATTCAGAATTGACGGACTCCTTCATGATGTTTTGAGGTTACCCAAAATCCTCCATGACCGGATAATTGCCAGAATTAAAGTACTCTCCCGCCTTCGAACCGACGAACATCTAAGCGCCCAGGACGGGAAAATGAAAATAAAAACCGAAGAGGAAAATCTGGATATCAGAGTATCTATTTTGCCGGTTGCCGACGGTGAAAAAGCAGTTTTAAGGCTTCTTGCTTCCAAAAACAGACAGTTCACATTGTCGAATTTAGGGCTTTGTGATCACGATCTGACCAAGGTTAACAAATCCATCAATAAAGCCTATGGCATGATCCTGTCAACCGGCCCAACCGGATCCGGAAAAACTACCATTATTTATACCATCCTTAAACTAATAAATATCCGGGAAAGAAACATAACGACCATTGAAGACCCGGTGGAATACCGAATACCTGGGGCTAACCAGATACAAGTCAACCCTAAGACAAATTTAACTTTTGCCAGCGGGTTAAGGTCGATTTTAAGACAGGATCCCAATGTCATTTTTGTAGGGGAAATAAGAGACAACGAAACAGCAGGAATTGCGGTTGATGCAGCTCTCACCGGTCATTTAGTCTTAACAACACTCCATACCAATGATGCAGCTACAGCTATTCCGAGACTGATCGATATGAAAGTTGAACCTTTTCTGGTTGCCTCAACAGTCAATTTGATTATCGCCCAAAGATTAGTGCGAAAAATCTGTGATATGTGCAAAATTCCCTTAACAGTCACACTTTCAACTTTAGCCCAATATTTCCCTATGGAGATGATTAAAAAAAACTTAGGAGAGAGTCTGCAATTTACTTTTTTTAAGGGAAGGGGATGCAAAATCTGCCGCAATACCGGCTATTCGGGCAGAATAGGTGTATTTGAAGTATTGGAAGTAACTAACGAAATTAAAAAACTGATAACGGAAAAGCGTGATGCGGAAACAATAACTAAACAGGCGGTGAAAGATGGCATGAAAACCATGATTGAAGACGGTTTAGACAAAATTGCCCGAGGAGTAACTACGCTGGAAGAGGTTATGAGGGTTACTAAAGTAGAAAGCTGATGACTAAATATAGTATTTCCTTATCAAATAGCGAAAAAATAAGTTTTCTCTCTAATTTATCAACCATGCTGGCAGCAGGAATTTCCATCCTGGAAGCCATTGATGCCTTACTTGAAGATTCAAAGGGGAAAAATAAAAAATTTTTAGAAATTATCCGGGAAGATATTGTTCAGGGAAATCATCTTTATTTCTCATTTACGAAATTTCCCCATATTTTTGATGATATTACCGTCAATCTCGTCAAGGCAGCTGAAGAAGCTGGCACTTTGGAAATCACCCTGAAAGACTTGCGGATATCCATCCAGAAGGAAATGGAATTTGCAGACCGCGTGAAACAGGCGATGATTTATCCCGTCTTGATCGGTATTGTTTTTTTGGGAGTGCTGTTACTTATTCTGATCGTAGTCATACCGAAAATATCAGCAGTATTTTTACGATTAAATATAGAATTACCGTTACCGACTAAAATTCTGATTTATTCATCAAACTTTCTTCTTAAAAATACTCTATCTGTTATTTTGATCATCGTGACCAGCTTAGCGGGAATAACTATTATCTTTAAAAGAAACAAGTCGGCCATAATCACCCCTTTTTACAGTCTGCCATTTATATCAACGCTCATTAAAGAAATAGATCTGACCAGATTTACCAGAAGTATGGCCTTATTGTTACATGCCGGTGTGCCCATTTTATCCTGTTTGGAACTGACTAAAAATGTGGTGATTAATCACGAAATGGCCAAAATAATCAGTAAATCACGGGAAATGGTGTCAACCGGAAAAAAATTATCCGAAAGTTTTAAGCAGTCAAAAGGAACTATTCCCTCAATAATGGTCAAATTGATGGAGGTGGGAGAAAAAAGCGGAGCTTTGGAAAAAGCAATGCAGGATATTTCAGAATACCTGGAATATCAGGTTTCTAATAGCTTACGGACTTTAACGGCACTTTTAGAACCGGTTATGCTTCTTATTGTAGGAATTATGGTGGGGGGCATGATGCTGGCCATTATTGCACCAATTTACGGTCTGATCGGACAGGTAGGTACAAGATAAAATGAAGCTAAGGGGTTTTACTCTTATCGAGGTGGTAATAGTCATTGCGTTTTTAATGACTTTATTAGGTCTTGTCCTTGCCAGCTCAATAAATTTCCGCATCTCTACGGATGTTAACTCGGAGGTAAACAAACTGATTACAGATATTAAAAATCAACAAATCAAAGCCATGACAGGTGACACTGAGGGTAGTCTGATAGTTGACAGCAGTGGGATAAATTTTTCTCAGACAAAATATACCATGTTTCATGGTGACACGTATACACCTGCCAATCCGACGAATTTTGATGTTGAATTGGAATCAAATCTAAAAATTATTAATACCTTTCCTAATAATACGATCATATTTTCTCTAAAAAGCGGTGAAATCGCCTCGTTCACACCCGGGTCAGATTCGATAACTATACAAGATGCCGCCAACTCTGTTTCAAGGACGATAAAGCTTAATAAATACGGCTCAATAACGGATTTTTACAAGAATTAAACAGAAATGATTTATTTAGGAAAAAAGTTAGCAGGGCAATCGCTGATTGAAATTTTGTTAGCTATGGCTTTAATGTCAATCATCCTGCCGGCACTGTTAACTGGATTTGTTGCCTCACGGGGCGGAAAACCGCAACAATCACGGCGAATTGAGGCAATAGCTTTGTTAAAGGAAGCGGAAGAAATTGTAAGAAGTGTAAGGGAGAGAGATTGGAAATCTTTTGCCGTAAACGGGGTTTACCATCCAACTGTATCAGGAAACGCCTGGTATTTAGATACTGGTTCGGAAACTGTAAATGAATTGACCAGAACTTTGGCCATCAGCGATGTCTACCGGGATGCCAACGGTCTGATTGTTGCTTCCGGCGGAAGTTTGGATACCTCCACTAAGAAAGTTGATATTTCCGTTTCCTGGGATATGCCTTATCTATCTTCAATTACATCCACTGTCTATGTAACGCGCTACATTGGAAATCGCGCCGACGAACAGACATCACAAGCTCAATTTTCTCAAGGAGTAACTGATAATACACAAGTTACCAATGACACGGGTGGTGAAGTAAAACTGGCTACCAATACCAAAGGCAAGTGGTGCCAACCCAATTTATCCATTTCTTCAGTCAACCTGCCTATAACTAATGTACCGATTGCTGTTTCTGCTGTTGAAGGTAAAATCTATGTAGCTACCGGAGCAACGACGTCGGGTCCGGCTTTTTTTAATGTCAATGTTTCCAACACGGATCCTCCACAATCGCAAATAATCGGTTCTTTTGATAATTATCAAACCAATGCCGTATTTGGGGAGAATGATTATGCTTATTTGGCTACTACAAATAATACCAAAGAAGCCGTTATCATCGATCTTAATAATTTTGCTGATCCCCTCAATAAAAAATATGCCGAAGCCGGATATTTCAATGCGACTACTGATTCCGGCAGTTCTGTTTCGACAGATGCCAATACAATTTTTGTATATAACAACCGGGGTTATGTGACGGCGGGAAATTATCTGTATGTTTTTAATTTAAGTAGCAAATCCGGTTCAAGGCCAAAGATAGGCAAACGAATCAATTTTGCTAACTCCGGAGATAAGGCAGGAGAAGTATATGTAAGGGACGTTGGCGGGGACACTTATGCTTTTATTGCTATTGAAGGATCTACGGTTGATGAATTAAAAATCGCCAACGTGACTGACCCGAACAATAATAATAAATGGAAAATTGTTGGTCAAATCAATATAGAACCCAACAACTGTTCGACCCTGGAATCAGGTAAGGCTATCTTTGTAAATCCGGCCGGAACCAGAGCTTATATCTCCAGTACCAATGATGCCTCTTTTAAGGAGTTTTTTATCATCGACACTACGAACAAATCAAATCCTCAACTCGTAGGCGGAATAGCCACTAATCCTCCCTGTACTAACGGTGGCGGGTATGAAGCAGGAGGAATGAATCCTGAGCAATCGGTAGTGGTATCGTTGGCGGAAAACCGTGCCATACTAGTCGGAATTGATGCTTCCGGCGGGGCGGACAGCGAAGAATATCAGGTGCTTGATACAACGAATGAAGCAGCACCGGTAAAATGCGGAGGTTTACAAATAAGTTCCGGAGTTTATGGTGTAGCTTCAGTCAGAGAGACAGACGGAGATGCTTTCTCTTATATTATAACCGGAGACGGAACCGGGGAGTTGAAAATTATCCAGGGCGGACCTGACGGAACTTATTTGGAATCGGGTACTTATGAATCGGCTACACTTGATATGGGAGCGGATGTTGCTTTTAACCGTTTAATTACTAATAGTGTACTGCCAAATGGGACAACTCTTGATTTTCAGCTTTCCATTACTCATGACATTGGAGGGAGTTGTAACGGGGTAACTTTTAATTACGTCGGTCCTGACGGAACTTCCAATACCTATTTTCCGGAGAGCGGCGGAACAATTTCCTTAAGCGACAGCGGCGGATATGTCAATCCGGGTCGCTGTGTGCGTTATAAAGCCAGGCTCATGACAACCGATTATTATGTCACGCCGGAAATATTGGATGTTAATCTTAATTATTCGCCATAATATGGGGACAGTCCCCTTCGGGGACAGTCCCCAGACCATATGCTTATGAAAAAACAGAGAGGATTTACTTTAATTGAACTTTTAGTATACTTAGGGCTTTTTTCGCTGCTTATTATAGTTATCACTGATATTTTGGTGACAACCCTTGATATTCAACTTTCATCGAGTGCCTATAACAGTGTAACTGCCGACGGACGTTATATTTATTCCCGTTTTATCTATGATATAAATCGGGCACAATCAGTTGCTTTACCACAAAATTTAGGCGATATCAGTAACAATCTTCAATTTACGGCAGACGGAAATTCTTATTCTTACACCTTAAATAACGGTAATTTAGTGCTTACGGACAGTGACGGATCCCATCAGCTCAACAGCTATGATTCCTCTATTTCAAACCTAAACTTTCAACGCATCGGAAACAGTGAGGGCAAACATACCTTCCGCATTAATTTTACAATAACTGGGAAAACTGTCTTGCGAGGGAATACGGAAGTTAAAAACTTTCAAACTACGGCGGGAATACGATGAATAAAAATCAATACCGGACCAGTCGGGGCCAAACAATCATACTACTGTTGGCATTTGTGATTATAGCTATTATAGTAACGACAGCCGCTATTATTTCTATTTCCGTAAATATCAAAGCAACAGACAAAGTCTACCAGGGAACAACTGTTTATGATTTAGCTGAAAGCGGGGCGGAAAACGCCATAATCAAGTTACTCAGAGACAACAACTACTCTGGAGAAAACCTGGATCTTCCCCAAGGAACGCTCGAGATAACTGTAACAGGTAACAACCCAAAATTAATCAGATCTACTGCTGTGATTGGAAATTTCATCAGAACAATTGAAGTTTCCGTTGACACATCCAATAATATTTTAACAGTATTATCCTGGAAGGAAACCACGTAAAATCCCGCGATT
>MFJM01000014.1:0-26579 GCA_001779205.1 Candidatus Gottesmanbacteria bacterium RIFCSPHIGHO2_02_FULL_39_14 | reverse complement strand
AATATTATGACGTGCTCTCCAAAAAAGTTTATGTGTTTAATTTCAGTACTAATCTGGTTAACGATCTGGAGATAATCGACAGAAAAGGACTGGAAACCCAAATGTTTCTCTTTATCAATTATTACAAGATTCATCCTGTTCCCTTAATAATCGTTCTTTCCGTGGAAGTCTGCTTTGAACTACCGATAGTTGAGACTGATGAGGCTAAATTTGAAAATATCGTTAATAAATTCCTATTTACTCTACCTTTTGAAGAATCCCTGCATAAGATTTATAGACAAACAAAAGATCATCTGTTAATTGCAGTAAATCGTGAACTGATCGATACTTTTAAATATATTTATACCAAAATGGGATTTATGGTAGAAGCAGTTGTATCCAGTTCGATTATCGGCATAGATGTCAAGACGATCGACAATGCCACAGCTGAATTTATCCTTGCCAAAGCTAATCAAATCAAAGAACAGTCATTAATTACTGTTGAGATTGAGACAGGGGGAAAAAAGACGGAAGAGAAAAAAGTAATGGGAGTAAGACGCGTATTTTTATTATTAGCTTTTTTCCTGATGCTATTATCCATTCTGCTTTTTCTTTTATATCAGCAAACTCTGGGGGTAAAAAACAGCAAATCAGACTTGACAACTTTTTATGTCCATAGTAGCGTAAAAATGAGGGGGTGATTAATGAAATGAAAACTGCCCAGAAAGGTTTTACTTTAGTTGAACTTTTGGTTGTGATCGGTATACTGGCCACTTTACTGGCCATTACTTTGATTGCCATCAATCCGGCAAGACAATTCTCTCAAGCCAACAATACCCAGAGAAACAGCAATGTCAATGCAATTTTAAATGCTGTGGGTTCATATGCGGCTGATAATCGGGGGGCTTTGCCGGCCGGAATAACGACAACAGAGCAAAATATCGCCAATACCGGTGCCAACATCTGTGCTGATATCGTTACCAGGTATATTGCTGCTCTTCCGACTGATCCTGCATTGGGAGGTGGTAGTGTTACTGATTGCACCCAACCCTACGATACGGGGTATCGTATTGTACAGACTACGGATAATAGAATCACGGTGGACGCACCAAATGCAGAATTACCGGGAGTAGTAATATCAGTAACCCGTTAATCGGCAAAACTATTGAGGAATTTCATGAGAGCGCTTCTCCAGAGGGTAATTAGTGGAAAAGTTTATATTAAGGGTGAGCTATTTAATGAAATTTCTTCAGGTTATGTAATTCTTTTGGGAGTGTCCGAGAGCGATACTGAATCGGACGCAGATTTATTGGCCGAGAAAACGGTCAATCTGCGGATAATGGCTGATACTGAGGGGAAAATGAACAGATCCGTATTGGATACTGAGGGGGAAATATTGGTTATCAGCCAATTTACTCTCTATGCCGATCTGACAGCCGGACGGCGGCCATCGTTTTTAAAAAGCGCTAAAGGGGAATTGGCGGAGAAACTCTATCAAAGGTATATTGAAAGGTTAAAAAGCTTGGGGGTGAAAAAAGTGGTGTCGGGGAAATTCGGCGCCTATATGAAGGTGGAGATACATAATGACGGACCGGTGACAATAATGATGGATTCTGATGAGTTCTAAACTTTCTTAAACCCCAGGGTATGGAGGGCTAAATTTAATGTTTCGGTGGGGCCGTATTTATAGGTATCGATAACCAGATCATAAAGCCCGGGATTCCAAAAATCCCGGGTTCGATAAAGTCTTTCCCATTTTTTCAAATTCTCCTCTTCCCTTATCTTAAGATGCTCTTTTGCTTGGTCAATTGTCAATTTATCGCGATTGACTATTCTGTCGACTCTTAAGGCATTTGACGAGCAATTGACGAAAATTTTATAAACACCTTTAATTCCTTGGGCATCAAAACCGGCCAACCATGATTCCACGATAATGTTTTTTCCCGATGTTAATTTTTTTTTAATATATTCATCTAATTTGAGGTGGTAGTCATCGCGGGATAAATCAGTTCTCTCAAGAGGAATTCCGTTTTCCCTGGCATACTGCCGGTATATCTCGCCTCCATTAAACAGGCGCCAGTTTAAAACTTCCTTTAATCCGCAGGATAAAGTAGTAGCGCCTGAAGCTACCCTTCCGGAAACGGTAATTGCCCGCCAATCTAATGATACGGGAGTTTTATCCATAAAAATATGAGGCTTAGGATATTTTTTCAGCCAGATTTTGCGCCCACATATCCAGTTTTTGAGAATTGGTGGATTGATCCAAATAAAATCCGTCTATCTTAATCGAGTCAGTAACTAAAGTGCCGTCTATTTTTTTTATAAAATCTTCAAGCACATTAACTGCACCGCAAAAATAAGTATAAGAGGAATCACCTAACCCTATTACGGCAAATTTTTTACCGGCAAATTTTTGGTCCTTAATCCCCTCCATAAACGGCCGGTAATCCGGGTGAGGCTGGCCTTCCAAACTTTCATAGTCCCAACTGGGTGAAGCTAGAATTATTAAATCGGCAGCGGCAAAATCAGCCGGGGAAACTTCCCGAACTTCTTTAACAGTTACCTGATGATTATTCTTGGTTAAAGTTTCGGCAACGATCTGGCTGGCCAGCTGAGTTCCGCCGGAATTGGTGGCGAAGACCAGAAGAATTTTCATTTTTTTATACTACAATAACGGGTGACTCTTGACAAGTGAACGGTCGTTCACTATAATAGTACACGAATGCAATGAAGATTGAACAGATAACCGCTAAATTAAGAAGTTTTTATTTCAAAAACAGAAGACTGCCTTCCTATAGGGAAATGTGCGAAATATTCGGCTTTACCTCCAAAAACTCAATTTTCAGAATTGTCAAAAAACTTAAAGCTTACGGTTTCGTGGAAAAAGATTCTGACGGCAAGCTTATACCCAAACGGCTTTTTTCATTTATAAATGTCTTGGGCAATATCCAGGCGGGAACGCCCACACCTGCCGAACAAGAGCTTCTGGAAACCATGTCATTTGACCATTTCCTTATAAACCGCCCCGACAAATCTTATCTTTTAAGAGTGTCGGGAGAATCGATGATTGAGGCCGGCATCCACCCCGGAGACCTGGTAGTGGTCGAAGACGGGAAACTGCCTAAAAACGGCGATATAGTCGTTGCCGAGGTTGATGGAGATTATACTTTGAAATATTTCCATAAAGAAAAAGACAGGATCAAACTGATGCCTGCCAACAAAAAATTCTCCCCTATTATTCCTTCCGAACGTTTGCGCATTGTAGGAATTGTCGTATCGGTTATTAGAAAGTACCACTGAAAATCAATGAGCGAAATTATTAACGAGAAGGTCAGCGTGCGCTCATTTTATGACAGGAATACAAACCGCGAGCTGCCGCAGGAGGTAATCTGGCAGGGACGGACCTATAAAATTAACCAGGTGGCTTACCACTGGCCGGTCCGGCGCGGAAGGAAACTGTTGCATATCTTCTCTGTAGTGACTGACAACAATACTTCCTTCAAGCTTGTTTACGATACGGAGACGCTTTACTGGATACTGGAGGAGGTTATTGATGAATTTGCCAATTAACCGTAATGCGCCCTCGATCATGCATATTGATCTTAATTCCTGCTTTGCTACGGCAGAACAGCAGGCTTATCCGCCACTCCGGGGACGACCGCTAGTGATTGCCGCTTATACTACTCCCGGGGGTTGTGTAGTGGCTCCTTCGATTGAGGCGAAGAAATGGGGAATAAAAACCGGGATGACGGTGCGGGATGCCAAGCTTCTCTATAAAGATGTAATTGTCCGGGATCCCGACCCGCAACTTATAAGAGACGTCCATTTGAAGTTTCACAAGGTACTTGCCGATTATTCGCCGGAAGTTTTTCCCAAATCGATTGACGAGCTGGTGATCGATTTTGAAGGGACACATGTGTTTAAGAGAGGACTGGTAGAAATTGCCCGCGAAATAAAACAAAAAATAAGGCAGGAAGTCGGCGAGTGGATTTCCTGCAATATCGGCATTGCCACCAACAGATTTTTAGCCAAACTGGCAGCCGGTCTTCATAAACCCGACGGATTGGATACTATTTCCCATAAAAATTTAAGAGAAGTTTATGCCGGCCGAACACTGACCGACCTTAACGGCATAAATACCAGATACCAGGCCAGGTTAAACACTTACGGGGTTTTCACGCCTTTGGATTTTTTGGAAGCTTCTTTGGATATTCTTAAAAAGCAGGTATTTGCCAGCATCAACGGCTATTACTGGTACCTGCGGCTGCGGGGTTGGGAAATTGACGCTATCGATTTTAATCGCAAAAGCTTCGGGCAATCTTATGCCTTAAAAGAACAAACAGATGACCCGAGGCAGTTAATCAGACTATTAATGAAACTTTGCGAGAAAATGGGCAGAAGGTTGAGAGGCAACAATTACCGTGCCTACGGCATACACCTGGCCCTGGTCTATACCGATATGACTTACTGGCATATGGGAAGGACGCTACAGATTCCCCTTTATACCACCTCTGATTTATACAAAAAGGCGGTGTGGATATTGAACCAACAGCCGGTTTGGAAAAAAGTACGGGATTTATCGGTGTCTTGCTTTCATCTTGAGGAAACACAGCCGGAACAGCTGGATCTGTTTGAATCGGAAATGGCCAAGAACAAAAAAGTAACTACAGCAGTAGATGAAATTAACAACAAATATGGAGAATTTGTGATAACTCCTGCCCTGATGATGGACATGGACAAGGAAATTATAGACAGGATTGCCTTCGGACAGGTCAAGGAACTGGAGGATTTATATGCGAGAAGATAAAAAGGTACAAATTGGAGGATGGAAAATAAAATATTATACGCCTAGAAGCAGAGGAGTATCCCCGATTTATGAATTCATCGAATCGCTTTCTGAAAAAGCACAGTCGAAACTCATCAATACTTTTGATATATTAACTCAGTACGGGATTCAGTTAAGAGAACCTCATGTTAAAAAAGTGACAGGAACTACGCTTTGGGAACTTAGAATATTAGGAGAAGACAATATCCGTATATTCTATATTGCTACTTTTCAAACTACATTTTTAATGCTTCATGCTTTTCAAAAGAAAAAGCAAAAGACACAAAGAAAAGAGATTAAAATAGCTCTTACAAGATTAAAGCAGTATGAGGATAGTATAAGTTCACAGTAGACATTATCACAAAATTGTGATAATATTTTCTATAAGGAAACAGATATGCATATTACCGATTGGGAAACTCATCGAAAAAAACTACTTAAAAACCCTAGAGTAAGAAAGGCATTAAAAGAAAATGAGCTTGAATTTCAAATTGCCAAGGCTCTTATTGAAGTCCGAATTAAAAAGGGTTTAACTCAGCAGGATTTAGCAAAGAAACTAAAAACAAAACAGTCTGTTATTTCCCGGGTTGAAAATGCTCAAACCACACCGACTCTTTCATTTTTGAAGCGCCTGTCACAGACTCTCCAACTACCTCTTCATATAAGATTCGGCTAACTATATAAATAATAGAATCTAAAATAATTCTATTTCCATTTCTATCTCATCTTTAATTGGTATTCCCTCTTTACTGAGCATTGGTATTCCAGGTTTTAGTTGTCTTGATTTTTCTAATGCATTTTTGTGAATTGCAACTAATTTAAATCCTTGTTTTATGTAAAATTGTTGAGCATATATATTATCATTTGTAGTAACAAGCCATACCCGTTTGAGTTTTTGTCTTTTTGCCTCATTTACTACCTCTTTTAACAATGAACTGCCTATACCTAAACTTTTCTGCAGACTATCAAGAGAAATAATTTCGCATTCATCATTTAATATTGAATAAGTTATTAATCCAACAGGTTGATTATTAAAATAAGCTATAAATCCTGGAAGTTTATTTGCTGAGGTAATCTTTCCACGAGAAACTATTTTAACGGAACCCCAACGTTCTTTCAAAACTCCAGTTATCCACTGATAATTTTTTTCTGAAATATGTCTAATTTGGACTTTATGCACGTTCTAATTATACTATTTGTGGAGATAACTAGAACTGACCCTCATTGTCAAAGCGGTGGGTGAGACTGATCGACTTTTATTTATTTAGGGTTGTTTTTTATCGTTTCTTCGACGGATTTGGAGAGATCACTGGAGGTAAATAAATCCAGTTTTTTGCCGTTAAGGAAGAAAGTAGGGGTGGCGTCAACGCCGAATTTACGGCCGTCGGAAGTATCTTTATCGATTTTATCCTGATATTTTTTATCCTTAAAGGCTTTTAGGTACTTTTCCTTATCAAGGCCGAGTTTTTCTGGGGCTGAGAGGAGTATTTCCTCGGATAAAGACTCCTGATTTTCGAAAATATAATCATGCATTTCCCAGAATTTTTCCTGCTCGCCAGCCGCCTCGGCTGCCAAAGCGGCTGGTAAAGCTAACGGGTGTTGAGCAAGCGGAAAATGCCGATAGGCAAAAACAAGTTTATCTTTATTTTTTTCAACCAAAGCCTTGACTTGAGGCTGGAACGACCTACAGGCAGGACATTGAAAATCGGAAAATTCCACCAGATAAGTCTTGGCTTCCTTGTTACCCTGGGTATAAGAACCGGCGGGTAGAAGTTGACTTCTTTCCAAAACCGGTGCCGGCCGGGACATGAGCATAATACCAATACCAATAATAAATACTGTTATAACAGCAATGGCGATAAATAATTTGGACTCTGACGATAGTTTCATTTTTTTCTTACCTCCATCTGATGTATTTTAACAACTAAGAAAAAAATAATAAACATGTTAATGGCCGAGACGGCACACCAGGTACAGACAGCTTTGATGATAAATAATTCCATGAAGGTAAACCAGCTGACAAAAAGCACTCCGAAGACAGAAATGCCTAAAATACCATAAAGAAGCCTGCGATCGCTTGAGATGGTTCTCAAAAAAGTAAAAAGCGTCAAGAGACTATAACCTATCAAACCAAAAGCAGGAACCGGAATTCCTAAGGGATAACTGTAAAGACTCTTTCTGACTATTTCGCAGCCATTATTGACACAGACTATGGAAGACTGCCTGATAAAACTTTGTAGAACATAGATAGCTACCAATATTCCAATTAGGGATAAAATAAAGATAAGCCGGTTGTAGGATGATTTCATCAATGTGGTATATTATATATTCAGGTAATTTATCCTGCAAATTATGTGTTTTTCCATTCCTTATAGGGTTGAAAAAATCAAAAACGGAACGGCTATAATTGAGGGAAGAAAAAAAGTTAAAGTAGGCAGAGAAATAAGGGTAAAAAAAGGAGAATATCTTCAAGTAATGGGTAATCTGGCTGTTGCAAAAATTTCCAAGAAAGAAGGATTAAAGATAAGAAATTTAATAAAAACAATATATGACGGAGAATAGCAATATCAAAAAAGGGGTATTTTTTGCTCTTTTGACGGCTTTTATTTCGGGACTGGCCATTTTTTACAACAAACAGATTGTTATTTCAGGCATTGATCCCCTAACATTTAATATCATTAAAAATGGAGGTGTGGCAATAATTCTGTCATTACTTTTGTGGAAAAAAGAGGAAAATCTCAATTTCCCAAGATTGATCTTTGACAAAAGATTGATACTGATTGGAATTGTGGGCGGCAGTATTCCTTTTATCCTTTATTTTGAGGGTTTAAAGCAAGTGGCAGCATCAGAGGCCAATTTGATTCATAAAACATTATTTATTTGGGTAGCATTAATGGCCATACCTTCTTTAAAAGAAAAATTAAATTTGTTCCAGATAATCGGATATTTACTAATAATTTATGCCAATTTTTTTATCGGAGGATTAACAGGCTTTAAATTTACCCTATATGAGGGCATGATTCTTGGTGCAACCATCCTTTGGGCGGTGGAGAATATTATTGCCAAAATTACCTTGAGGGAGGTTGAGAGTGTTGTGGTTGCCTGGGGGAGGATGTTCTTTGGAACAATTATTCTGATTCTGGTTGCTGTTATGAGCGGAAAAGTTCATTTACTTTTTAATCTTAAACTTAACCAAGTATTTCCGGTTATGGGCAGTATTGTCTTATTAACTTTATACGTAGTCATCTGGTACAAGGCGCTGAAACTGGCGCCTGTTACTCTGGTTACGGCAATATTAGTTTTGGCAACGCCGATTACCAACATTTTATCGGCTGTTTATATCAGTCATAAATTTCCGCCGATTATGTCATTTAATACTACTTACGTATTATTGGGAATATTACTAATCAGTTTGGGGTGGCAATGGCGGAAAAAAATAGCGGAATAATCGCTTGCTCTCGATACTCTTATCCGCCGAATTCTTTATCATTATGCGGGCCGATTAACGCTGTGGCAAATCTCAAATATTATTCAAACGGCGGAGTTACCGATTTGGGAACAAGAGAGATTTTATCAGAATTTTCAACATTATATCCTTATCTGTCATTAATCGCTTATGAAAATAAACTTTCCGATCCCTTCGATATTAGAGTAGTTGAGGCTTATTGGCTGGGAAATAAATTATTGAATATTCCAAAGATTTCCTTTGTCAGACACCTGACTGACAGTATCGGATTAAAAAAGAAATTAACTAGAGGTAAACTCAATTTTATTTTAGATAAATTTAAATTCGATCTTCTCCCCCATCATTCGTTCCATGTTTTGAATATTTATAAAAGAACCGGACATTTAGACATTCCCTATACGGTTAAAACAATGGATGCCTGTCTTGTTAATTGGGGGCGGGTAGTGGAAATTTTACCGGACAAATTAAAGATCAGGACTCAAAGATTAAAGCTTCTTAATGACAGGCTAATATGGGAAGAAAATATCGAAAGAAAAATTATACCTCAGGGAGAAAAAGACAAAATATTTAAAAAGGTAATTATCGGAGACTTAGTCTCTTACCACTGGGGCATGCTTTGCCAAAAACTATCAACACGGCAATTGAATAATATAAAATACTTCACGCATTTATCGCTTTCGGCGGCTAATCATCAATTTAGGTTATGAAAAAGATTTATTGTCTGGGAAATCCTCTATTGGAAAAAGACAGGCTGGTATTAAAAATAATGCCCAATCTAAGAAAACGCTTTCCCCGATTTAATTTTGCTTATTTTGATCCCACTGAGGGAGAAATAGAAAACCAGGCAATTTTTATTGATACAGTCGTCGGAATTAAAAAAGTACGGACTTTTTACGACTTGAAAAATTTTAAGTTTTCACCCAGGAATTCAGTCCATGATTTTGATTTACCGGTATTTCTTGCATTGATGTTGAAGATGAAAAAAATTAATTCATTTATGATAATCGGGGTGCCGGAAAAATATTCAATAAAAAAGGCAGCAATGGAGGTTGGAGAAATAATTAAACGTATTTGAACTTGAGAAAGTGAGAGGCGCAGCTCATACAGGGATCAAAGGCACGGACGATGGTTTCGATGGAATTTTCCATATCTTCCCTATCTTTGATTTTGGCAATATTATCAGTTAAGTATTGCCTGATGGAAGCTTCAATACCGATCTGGTTTTGGCCGGTCGGAACAACAATTTGGCCTGTTTTTATTTTTCCAAAAGAGTCAACTTGCAGGCGATAATAAAGAGTACCCCGGGGAGCCTCGATAACACCGAGTCCAATACCTTCTTTTCTTGGCGCTATAACAGGTTTTTCGGCAACTATTTGCAGTTTATCAATCAGATCAGTTGCTGAATCAACAGCATGAAGAATCTCAATTGCCTGGGCTAAATTGTTGTGATAGATATTTTCCGAGGGAAAAATCTTTATATATTTTTTGACTGAAGCAATGGTTTTCGGATGGAGTTTATCTTTGGCTAAATTAAGCCGGGCCAGGGCGCCAACCATATAAATTCTACCCCGGAATTTATAGCCGCTAGCATGAGAATAAGGAATAATAACATGTTCGAGATGATGTCCGAAATTTTCTTCGCTTTGAACCTTACCTGAGCTTTGATGAATCTGTCCATATAAAAAGGAATACTCTTTATCAATTAAACCGCTAAAAAGCAAATCTTTTCTAATTAATGAACGGTCATTGGTATAAAAAAAATCGATCAGATCAGTGATCTCTTTCCTGACTGAGGTAAGATTTTCCCTGACTGAGGATATTTCAAGAGGATCGGGAAGGCGGGTGAAACCGCCGACTGCAGCAAAAGGAGCATGGACTGAGCGGCCGCCGACAGCAATACCTAATTTATTTCCGGCAGCTTTGACTTTGAAAGCCGCATCTAAAAATTTATGCTCTAAGGGATTATTTTCATCAAAATCCAGAATGGAATCCTTCTCAAACAGATCCGGCAGGACGAAGACATATAGATGGAGTGCATGATCCCGAATAATCAGGCCGTAATTCAATAATTTCCTCAGTAAAACCGTCTGGGAAGACGGGGTTACTCCAAGAGCATCTTCCACTGCTTTAATTGCACAGAGAAGATGGGCGTTGGAACAAGTACCGCAGATTCTGGCCGTTAATTGGGGCAGAGCTAGAATATCTTTACCCCGAATTGCCTGAGTATAGAATCTTTTGTATTCAGAAATAGAGAATTTGACATCTTCAACCCGACCGCTTCTTATTTTTACGGCGCAGGAGGCTTTACCTTCAATTTTGGAGATTTGGGTGAGATTTAAATCAAGATTATGCACGGCTTACTCCGAATTCTTGGAGATATTTGTTAACAAGGTCTAAAAAAACCTTTTCGTTCATGGGGCAACCGGGAACGGTATCATCAACTTTCACTAGTTCAGAAACTTTTCTTACTTTAGCGGAGTATTGGAAACGGATAAGAATTTCGGCTATCTCCTGATTAAGCTTTTCATCAAACAAATTTCTTTGGGAGGAAGGCATGCCGATGACAGCACAGGAGCCGACAGCGACTAATTTTTTACTATTTTGACGTATTGTTTTTAATTTTTCTTCCTGTTCGGACGATGTTATGGCTCCTTCAATAAAAGCCACATCAAGATTATGAATTTCACTTTTTTTTTGCATTACCAGAATGGATCGGAAATCGATCAAATTTTTCCATTCTAGATAATGATCATTGAGAAGTTCAGTGAAAATAATGGTGGAATCTTCACTGCAGGAAAAAGAAAACCAGCCGACTTTCAATTTCTTCGCCATTTTTAAAAAGATTACTCTTATGTTTAACAATAGTCAATTAAGTTTTCAGGCTTTACATTTATATTTGAATTCCTATATGCTGTTATTAATAACCATATGAAGTTAAAAATCCGGGGAAAAGTTTTCCTTTCTATGCTATTGGGAATATTGTTTTTTGTGGTCAGTTGGATTTCCGGATCATGGTTTTCCCTTGCGGGAGGAATATTAATAATTTTAGGCCTGGCTTTGACTATTTCCTATTTTTATTCCTCTGGAATCAGAAAATTGGAAATCTCATTAGAGAAAGTCGGGAAAACCGTACTAAATACTGAAAAAGAGATGAAAAAAAATATGGATGTTGAAGATTTATCCAAGACATTTGAGGTTCTGCTAAACCAGGTTCAGGATAAAGAAAAAACACTTTCCAAACAGGAAAGCGAAATGGAGACAATGTTACAGGCTTTATCCGAGGCAGTGGTTGCTGTCGATCAGAATTTACGAATCCTGGTTTTTAATAAAATGGCCGAAACTTTCACCGGATTGACATCCAAAGCCATTACCGGAAAACCCCTTGATGAAGTTATTTTAGTTTACGGAGGGGACGAAAGAATTATACTTTCCAACTATATCCATAAACCCGAAGAACTAGCAACCATACATCGAGAAAAGGGATTGCAGATAAGATCTCAAGCCGGTAAGATTTATCATGTATCCATACTAATCGCAGCTGTTTCCTTTTCCGCTTCGGAAAATAACGGTTATATTTTGACTATTTATGATGAAACTAACCAGAGAGCACTGGAGGAAATGAAGTTGGATTTTGTTTCGATGGCGGCACATGAATTAAGAACGCCCTTAACGGTCATCCGCGGGTATGCCGAACTGTTGAATTCAGAAATAGGCGACAAACTTTCTCCGGAACACCAGGAACATTTACACCGATTGACTTATAACGCCAGTAATTTAGGGACACTAATTGATAATCTATTAAACGTCTCCCGGATTGAACGGGGTTCCTATAAAATAGATCCTATGCCTCTTGATATGGTTTCCCTGGCAAGGAATGTTGTCACAGATATGCTGGATCAAGCAAACAGTAAAGGACAAAAATTGACTTTCATGGAACCGATGGAAAAATTACCCCCGGTCATGGCAGACCGGATTAGAGTTAACCAGGTGCTGACTAATTTAGTTACCAACGCCATTACTTATACACCTGTGGGCGAATCAATTACTGTTTCAGTTTACCGTAAAGACTCCTTTTTGGAGATTAGCGTGAAAGACACAGGTATCGGCATTCCAACGGAAGCGATACCAAAACTGTTTACCAAATTCTTCAGGGTATCGAGCGTTTTGGAACAAGGATCTAAAGGAACCGGTTTGGGTCTGTTTATATCCAAGTCAATTATTGCCATGCATGGAGGAGAAATTAATGTGGAAAGTGAAGTCGGCAAGGGATCAAATTTTCACTTTACCATCCCGATAGCCACCACTGTGGCTACCGACCAGGCGATACCATATCAGGCCATGAAAAGCGGACGCGGAATTACCTTGAATCCGGAAAGAATAGCGCATTTATACAGCAATTAATAAGATCCCTCGCCCCGATGTTCGGCGGGGCTCGGGATGACGGGGGGCATTAATATGAAAACAATACTGATTGTCGAGGATGATTTCCATATTCAGGATATTTACCGGATGGCTTTCTTAAAGAAGGGAAAATATAACATTGAAACTGCCTCTGACGGTCAGGAAGCTCTGGTTAAGCTGCGAGCTCATGTTTATGACCTTATACTTCTTGATGTAATGCTACCGAAAGTTACGGGAATAGATGTTTTAAGAGCTATGAGATCGCCAACTTCCCCTACCCACGATACTCCGATTATACTGATCACCAACCTGGGGCAGGAAGATATCATTAAGGAAGCGTTTAAAATCGGGGCTGACGGATATCTGATTAAAGCTCAGTTTACTCCCCAAGACGTAGTAGCCGAAGTTGATGCCTTTTTTGAACAGATGGAACAATTAAAGCAGGTAGCACCAGAAACACCGGGAACGGAACCAGCGGCCAACATTCCCCCGGTAACTCCAACAAATCAAACTACAAGTGCCGAAACCGGCGGAACTAATCAAGTAAATCAAACAGCTACAACATCCAACCAAACAGATTCAGCATCCTCATCATCAGCCTTACCCGCATCTTCAATTCCACCGGTAACCCCACCAACCCAACAACCAACGGAATCCGTCCCTAATAAACAAGCAGGCAGTTAAGAGTTAGTACCGATAAATTGTCTTGGCTTTCCTTTTTCTTTCTGCTGAACGGCGGACTTTTTCTTCGACAAGATAGGTTGCTCCAGAGCTTCCCGCCAGTATCACTCCACCCGTAACGGCTGCCTGAGACAGAAATATTGCTCCGAAAACAATCATGCTTAAACCGGCCAATATACCAATTTTATCGACCTTTTTAAGAAATTCAGCAAATTTTTCTGTGCGGGATTTTCTTTCCTTATTAGACACGAGATGATTTTATTATACGCGGGGACGGTTTGATTTTAGAAATGACCATGAGAATGATTATCAAAATAAAAGCAGTTAAGGCCATCATGGGAATAGTTATATAACCGAATTCCATAATAAAGCGGGTAGAACAGGAGGCGGAATAGCCAACAACACTGCAGGGGAAAATTGATTGTCCTCCGCGCTGCAGATAATAATGATAAGAAGAAATAAGCACTCCGACGGCGGATAAAGCCATTAAATAGTCGGCCAAATGACGGTCTTTTTTAATAATGGCAAGAGATATAAGAATTACCTGGGGATACATGATAATCCTTTGATACCAGCATAAACGGCAAGGTTCAAATTTGGCAATTTCCGAATAAAATAAACTACCTAAGGTGGCAATAAGGGAAACTATAAGGGCAAAATGAAAAGAGTAACGCGATAAAAGTTTAATAAGAGATAATTTTTTAAGCAGGAAAAAGATAATAAAAAGCAAGATTAGAATATCTCCGGCAACTGTGACGAGAGACAGAATTCTGTTAACTATAAAAACTAAATTATTCATAAATTATTATTAAAATTCATTAAAGAATAGCAGATTTCGGATAAATATAAAAATGCAACCGCCCCGCGAGTAGCGGGGCGGTTTGCATATTGATAGTCAAAGATTACATTTGGGTAACATTTGTCTTGGAATTATTGACGTCGTTTTCGATTTTCACTTTGGCTTCAACATCACCGGTTGAAATCTTACAAATGGTGTTCAGAATACACCTATTGTTACCGGTATTGGCACTTATATTGGCACTATTAACAACTATTGCCTGTTGGTTAGTTATTACCGCTGCATTTTGACTATCGTTAATATTAACACTAGCTCTAGAGAACGGGCCAGTTAAGAAATTTTTTCCACTTACTCCACCGTCGTTATCGACTTGAACTACATTCACCTTGGCGTTGTTGGCATCAGTATCCAACTTCACTCCCGCCTCAATCCCCCCAGTTGAATCGCCTTTGGCGATGGTGTTCAAGACAGATGCGTCGTTACCGGTGTTTAACCGTAATCTTGCACTGTTAACGACAATTGCTCTCTGACTAGTAATAACGGCTGCATTTTGAGACGAATTAATATTACAGCGAGTGCGGCTAAATGGACCGGTTAGTCCATTGGCACATCTATTTACATCGTCATTAGCCAGAGCAGGCATTGCAGAGACTAATAACAAGCCGCCTCCAATTAACGCACCGTAGATTTTTTTCATCTATTTTATTCACCTCCTTTCCCACTGTTTGAAAGTGTGAATAGAAGAGTAATTACGGTAAATAAAATCGTGATTAAAAAAAAGTAAGATTTATTTAAGAAACTAAATATTGATTGAGATTTATTAATTATTGGTTTTATGTTAAATTTTATTAACTATGGTAAAAACTATAATGGTTATTGAAGATGATGAAGATGTAAGAAAGTATATTAATGAACTTCTTTTAGATCATGGGTATTCGATAATTGAAGCTCCCGACGGAGTAAAAGCCTTAAATCTAATCGAAAAGAGGCGGCCGGATTTAATAATTCTTGATTTACTTTTACCCAAGCTTTCCGGGGAAACGGTTTTATCAGATATCAAAAAAAAATTTCCTGATTTGTGCATTGTCATTTTAACTGCTAAAGACGAAGTGAGCGATATTGTAAAAGGTTTTAATCTAGGCGCGGATGATTACTTGACAAAACCGTTTAATGGCGAAGAACTGATTGTCCGAATCAAAGCCCGATTAAGACATCTGGAACACGGCGGAACAATATTGAAAGTTGATGATTTGGAACTTAATAGCACAACTTTTGAAGTGAAGAGAGGTGACCACCTTATCAACCTATCCCATAAAGAATACTTATTATTACAATATTTAATGGTGAATGCCAATCGGGTGTTGACCCGTGACATGATTCTGCAAAGAATATGGTTAACGTCAGATTATATTGAACCAAGGGTGGTAGACGTCTATATAGGATACCTGCGGAAAAAGATTGATTTTGAATTTAAAAAACAGCTAATTAATACGGTCAGGGGATTTGGGTATGTTATCAGAAATAAATAACTAACTGTTTTTATCTTTGGCGACTTCTTTTTTATAATGTTCCAAATCAGCTGATATTTTATCAATTCTATCTTCAATCTTATTGGTAAATGAAGATTTGTCTCCCTTATTTTTTTTAACAAAAAAGAGATTGCCGCGGATAACCATTAAAGAATTTTTCAAATCATGACTGAATTTAGTTAGTGCTTTATTCATTCTTTACCTCTAGAAATTTTAGAAGATTATCCAGGAAAGATCAACGGTGTGATTTAGTAGATAGAGCTTGATTAATTATATTGATTAAATCGTCGATTTCAAAAGGTTTGGCTAAAAAACCATCTGCTCCAACTGAAGCAGACAGCTGTTTGCCTTTATTATTGGCAGAGATAATAATAATTGGAATTCGGGCAAATTTTTTGGAAGCTTTAAGCCTTTTGGCAATTTCTATGCCATCAATACCCGTCAACCAGATGTCTAACAAAATCAGATCGGGTTTCTTTTTTTTTATCTTTTTAAAAAATTCCACTCCGTCTGATATTAGAGTGGTCAGAAATCCCTGCCCTTCAAGAATTATTTTGATGATATCCAGAATGGCACTATCATCATCAATAATATAGATTAGTTTTTTCATGATAAGTATCGCCTAGTAAAGATTATTTTCTTAGGGTGTGAATTTTAATCATGAATATTTTGATAAATTGGTAAGAAAGAAAATATAATTTGTCTAAGATAGTTTAATTGAGTTAGACTTAATAAAGAGGTATTGCCCTCCTAGCTTTACTTCTCGCCTTTTCACTACTATTCGTAGACGGCTCGAAGAGCAGCTTAAGGAGGGCTTAAGAATCGCTATTACTCAATATAAATTCGTAAAGCGATTCTAAAGGGGGTGAGAAGAGATGAAAAAAGGAAGTATGCATTTCCATCATTGGCTGATTTTCGGAATAGTTAACGGTATAGTAATTTATATCAGTTCAATATTCATGCCATCACAGGTTGTAATAGGCAATGCAAACGTTTCACTCCTGGCCTCAGTGGTTTTGACGGCACTGGTGTTAACAGCTGTTTCCTCCTTATTTCCTGTTTTTCAAAAATGGCTGGGCATGAATAAAATAGACGATAACCTGAAATATATTATTTATGCTTTGATAAACATTATTATTTTGTGGCTATTGTCAAGAACTGCTACTATTTTTGGTTTTGGAATAGCCTCCAAATTTACAGCGATAACCCTGGGACTTATTTTGACAATTGTTAATTATCTTTACTGGGAAATATTTACCAAAAAAATAAAAATCTAGTAGATTTGAGGCGCGGCGGTGACCAAGGGAAGAGTTGGAGAAAAAAGTGACGGAAAGATATGAATATCATTGAGGTTGTTATTCTGTCAATTATTGAAGGTTTAACTGAATTCTTACCGATTTCCTCCACCGGGCATTTAATTTTAACGGCAAAAATTTTAAATATCCCGCAGACGAGTTTCGTTAAATCATTGGAAATCTTTATACAGTTAGGGGCAATTATAGCCGTAATAATTATTTATGGTTCTACTATTTGGAAAAATAAGGAGATGATTTTAAAAATAACAACAGCTTTCTTACCAACAGCATTGATTGGACTATTATTATACCGTTATATCAAAGATGTATTACTGGGAAATTCATTGATTACAGTAGCGGCTTTATTTTCAGGAGGAATCATCCTTATTGTTTTGGAAAAATTCAGGAAGAAAACCTCACCGCTGATAAAAGGGGTTGAAATGATCAGTTATAAGAGTGCAATAATGATCGGCGTATTTCAATCGATGTCAGTTGTTCCAGGCGTATCCCGAGCCGCGGCAACCATAATAGGGGGAATTATGACAGGATTATCAAGAAAAACGTCTGTCGAATTTTCCTTTATTTTGGCCATTCCAACAATGATAGCCGCCGCTCTCTTTGATTTATATAAAGAAAGATTTCAATTTAACGGGGCGGAAATTAGATTACTTTTAATAGGAATTATTCTTTCCTTTATTTGGGCGATAATAGGAATCAAATTCTTATTAAAATTCACGGAGAAATATTCATTAATTCCTTTCGGGTGGTACCGGATCATCATTGCCGTTCTATTTTTCTTTTTCTTCCTCTATTAAGATACTTTAGGGGTCTTTACTCCTGATTAAGATTATTTTCCCTTTGTTAACAGTGATACGGCATTTATCCCTAATAACTTCATTGCTGAGGCCGACGGTCTCTCCACGTCTTATTTTTTTATTTTTTATTTCAAAGCGGCAGCCGGTAGTTGAAACATAAACTGCCGATGAAAAAGGAATGATCGAAAGAAACGGGAATTGAGCAGTTTTGGAAAGATCAATACGACCGTTACACAGACGAATTTCATTATTCAAATCCAAAATTTTTGCGGGAATCTTCTCTTTTAAAAAGAGATCGAGAAGGATAACGTTGGCCAAAAAATGATCCAGCCGGCTGCCGGTACCACCGATAATGATGACTTTGTCAGGCTTAATCTTTAAAACTTCTTTAACTGCCAGATGCATATCGGTATAGTTCTTGACCGGGGGGAAAATTTTAATATGGTGAATTCTTTTTTTTATAAAGTTAAAGTCATTAGCAGACAGGGAATCAAAATCACCGATAGCCAGATTGGGTTTTATCCCGTGATTTATTAACCAAAGAGAAGCGCTATCGGCAGCAATCACATAATCGGCTTTTTTTATTTCAGGTAATAATTCCGGAGATAAATTGCCGGCTGCGACAATAACCAGAAGTTTAATATTGCTTATTTTTTTGACCATCTTGGTAATTGTAACAGTTCTTTAATTCTTCTTACGAGTCTTTTATTAACTTTTTAATTAGCATGCTTAAGCTGAAAAAATATTTTTATAAAAATTAAATAATACTGCCTATTAAAATAGTTCTTGATACTAATATATTTGTAGCTGCCGGATTTACAAAAAAAAACCATGTTTCCAATATATTCCGGCTGATCCGGGAAAATAAAGCTCAATTAATATGGAATAGGGAGATAAAGGCTGAAATTTTAAAAATTATCCTGCAAATTCCTAAGTTTCCGGCTGAGAAATTTTTGGATTTATTTAATTCTAATAATGAATTCAAGGAGCAAACTTATCCGGATCAATATCAAATAGTCAGCGACCCCTCAGATAGAAAGTTTGTAGCTTTAGCGAATGCCACATCGGCCATATTAATTACCAATGATGATGACCTTCTCTCAATCAGACTGGATATTGGTGTAAATATTATGTCAGCTGAGGAATTTAATATGATTATAGCTGAATTATAATAAGTTTAACTTTAACCTTTAACTACAATCAACGGTTTTAACCTGGCCACTTTTTTGGCAATACCGACTTGGTCAACAACGTTGATAACTTGATCTATATCTTTATAAGCAAGAGGGGCCTCTTCGGCAACTTCCCTTACTGAGCCGGCCATAACGGTAATGTTTTTCATCTTTAAATCCCTGATAAGATTGACTCCGTTGAATTCTTTCAGTGCTTTTTTTCTGGACATTCTACGACCGGCGCCATGACAGCTTGATCCGAAGGAGAGATAGGAGGCTTGTTCTTGCCCTACTAACACGAACGAATAACTGCCCATACTGCCGGGGATGATGACCGGTTGGCCGGTTTTTTTATAAGAAGCAGGTAATTCCTGGTGATGCGGTCCGAAAGCACGAGTTGCACCTTTACGGTGAACTAGTAATTTTTTGACATGACCATTCACCTGATGATTTTCTATTTTGGCAATATTATGACTGATATCATAAAGAATTTTGAGTGACTCACTTTTAGCAAAAACCTTTTGCCAAATTTCACGGAGGCTGGCGGTTATAATCTGACGGTTAGCCCAGGCAAAATTAGCGGAAGCAGTCATCGCCCGGAAATAATTGTTTCCTTCTTTTGAGGAAAAGGGTGCGCAGGACAATTCCCGATCAACTAAATTTATCTGATACTTAGATAAATTATTAAGCATAATCCTGATATAATCGGTGGCAACCTGATGACCTAAGCCGCGGGAACCGCAATGAATTAAAACGGTGATTTGATTTTTAAATAAACCAAAGGTGGCAGCGACATTTTTATCATAAATTTCATCAACACAGTCAATTTCCACAAAATGATTTCCGGCACCCATAGATCCCAGCTGCTTGCTTCCTCTTTCCTTGGCATGTTGGGAGACGCATGCCGGATCAGCATCAGACAGGTGTCCTTCGGATTCCAAAAATTGTAAATCTGCCCCTTCGCCGTATCCTTTTTCAACAACCCAAGCTGCTCCTTTGGTTAAGACACCCTGGAGAGATTTTTTATCGAGTTTAATCACTCCCGAAACTCCGACACCGGAGGGAATTTTTTGAAAAAGCAAATCGGCAACTATTTTGGTTTTCTCCTGAAAATCCCGGAAAAGGATTTGTGAGGTCAATAATCTGACACCGCAGTTGATATCATAACCGATTCCTCCTGGAGAAATAATTCCCTTTTGTAAATCAAAAGCTGCTATTCCTCCTATGGGGAAACCGTATCCCTGGTGGATATCAGGCATAGCGGCAGCGAATAATTGGATACCCGGCAAGGTGGTGATATTAATAAGTTGTTCCAAAGATTTATCGGGTAAAATTTCCATAAGAAGATCAACAGATGCAAAAAGTCTGGCCGGAACATTCATATCAGAACGGTAACTTTTGGGAATTTCCCAGATTAAGTTATCTATTCTTTTTAAATCTTTTTTGGAGATCATAATAAAGTTGGGGACAGTCCCCATTCGGGGACAGTCCCCTATTTTAAACTTAGGCGGTGGTTAACCAGTTCCAAAAACCGCCAACCGATCAGAAGCTGGGCAAACTGGACGGCAGAAAGTTTTTCGTGAGCAGCTTTGACGGGCATTAATTTAAACATTTCTGCAACAGGTATTCCGGTTAAGGAGATTATATGTTTTTCCAAAAGGGTGCAAGTTTTTTCTGATATTAAGCCATCCAATACTACTGTAATGACTTTTTTTCCCCAGTAAAGTGAGGGTACACCGGCAATTAAGAAAGGTGATTGATTAATGCTAAATAAATCGGAAAGATCCAAATTAATATTAAGATCCGGCAATCTGTTTGGAGCGGGTACCATAATCAGTTCGACCTTATATTCATTTTGAAGATCGGGATTGATTAATTCATATCTGGCAAAATCATTGATCCGGGTGTGATCAATTTTGATAACTACATCGGCACTGGTTTTTTGAAAATCGATCCATCTTTTATAGGCTTCTTCCCTTTTAAGCATTTCTTTTTTTAGCTCGAAATGCTGATGTCCTCTACTGAGGATATCTCTTTTAAACTTAAATTCCCATTTAACCTGACGTGAAGGATCAACATAAATTTTAAAATCAAGAAAGGGTAAAAATTCGGGATAGAGGGCATGCAGGCCTTCGAAAATAACAATCGGAGAGGGGGTAAAAGGAATGGGGGGATCAAAACCTCCGCTTTGATGGTTATAGATAGGAATTTCAACCTGTTGACCCTTTTTTATCAGTTTTAAATGTTCCAGTAACAGGTCCAGCTTATTGGCAGAAGGATCAAGAGGTAACTTACCGCTGATTTTCCTTTGTAATCTCCCTTCCTTATGATAGCCGTCCATAGTGATGGTCTGAACCAGATCGATGCCTATTAATCTTCTGATGCCGTTACTGTAGGTTGTTTTTCCACTACCACTATCCCCGGCAATTCCGATAATTAATGGTTTCTGAAGCTTAGACAGACGATCCCTGAAATTCATAATTTAATTATAAACCTTATAAGGACGGGGATAAAATTAAGGATAATTAGAAGTGAAATTTGAATATTTTATCTAAATATATAAGAGCCATTAATATTGAAATTAAATAGCAATGTATTTAATTCATATTTTATATCATCTTGGCTGATTAAACCGCCTTTAAAATCGATGAAAATCTCTAACATTCCTAATAAAAGATATATAACGAAAATAATAACCGGTAATATCAGTAAGATTTTAAGTTTAAAACCGTATTTTTTAATTATTAGTAAAGATATTACTGCTGTAATAAATAGGAAGATGATAAAGAAAAATCTGCTAAAATAACACAAAATACCTATTTTTTGAAGACATATGCCGAAAGACGCCGCATACGATTCTTGGTAAGTTAACCCCCCTGTTGGCATATTTATTTAATTCTAACATAGAAAAATTTACGAACGATAATGCTTCTTGTAATCGTTCAGGATTTAGCAAAACTTCAGTCATCCTGAACTTTAGTTGCGGATCTCTGAACTTGTTTCAGGGAACCTCGCATTCGCGAGAGATTCTTCGCTATGCTCAGAATGACAATTCTATGACTATTCCTACACTATTACTGCTTCTTATTATTCCTTTGGCGATCCCTTATCGTTTTCAAGGGGATTATATACTAATTATTGTGTTGGAGTAGTATTGGGCCCTTGGAATCGTCCGAATTGCGGGTTGAGCTGGATATTTTGGGCGGTGACGGATCCGTCTGAATTTTCCGAACCAAACACGGCTACTTGGCTTCCCTGTTTCAGATCAGCTTTGGTCGCCTGTGTTGCCTGATTGATTTGAGTTGTGTCGGAAAATAAAACAATCTTACTCTGACCGTCAGGCATTTTGACAGTGACTGAATTATCATCGATATTGATAATTTCACCGGAAACAGGCCGACCAGTATATCTTCTGGCGGCATTTTGTCCGTTTGTATCTTGACCAAATTGACGGAACGTATTCATGCGGAAAGCTCCGATTTTTGATTGCTGGTATTTCATCCCGCCAAAAAATCCGGCTGCTCCTACAGCAAGGACAATGATAACAACATAGATTGGTTTCATTGATTAAATTCACCACCTTTCAGGTATTTATTAAAAAATTCTACTGATCTTTGCATGGCCATATTGAAATAATTGGAGAGATTATGATCGTCGCCCGAATAGGTGAATAATTCTACTTCTTTCCCTGCCTCTTTAAGCTGTGAGGCAAGTTTCTCGGAAAATTCCAGAGGCACTGAGGCATCGGCAGTTCCATGGTGAAGCTGTAAAGGTCCTGAAATATCAGACAAATAAGAATTGGCGGAGATGGAGGACCAAAAGGCAGGATTTTGCTCGGGACTGCCGTATTTTTCAGTCAATAATTGTCGCCAGCGCCTGGCACCTGTCGGAAGAGAAGGCGGCGGCGATCCCCTTCTCCAGCGGGTTAATAAATCAGGATAAGAGGCTACTACTCCGGCCCAGATAACTCCGGCTTTAATATCCCGTCTTATGACCATATTACGAAGAGTCAGATAGCCGCCGAGAGAATGTCCCCACATGCCGATTTTTTCCGGATTGGCATCTTTATATTTTTTAATGGAGGAAACGGCATTTAAAACATCAATGGTATAGGCATTTGATCCGTAAGCGCCGATTGCCTCACCCTCCGAGTTTCCGTGACCGCGATAATCGGGTTTAAAAACTATATAACCTGACCTGGCAAAACCGTCGACATAAGCAACATATCGTTCAGTAGTCCGATATTCCCGGGGAGGAATATAACCATGATTGAAAACAATTACCGGCCATCCGCCAGCCGGCGGAGGATCAGCTTTAGGAACTGTCAATAAAGCATAAATTTTATATCCTTCGGATAAGTATGAAACGATGAATCTGTCATAATTTGTTCCCGGAGGTAGAGTTTCTTCGATAATAATACTACTACCGTTTTCCCAGAGCGAAGGATTATCGCGAAGGGCAACAATAGATAAAGGGTTGTTATCAACTTCTATGCCTCCTTCATTTTCCTGAGGGACGTCTGTTAGAGGAAGGGGCTTACTCCGGAATGAAAAAAGACCAATCAGAATAATAATAAGAAGAATTAAGAATAATTTAACTTTATTCATAACGCAATGCTTCAATTGGTTGTAAGTTTGCGGCTTTTTGGGCCGGATACCAGCCGAATAAGATGCCGATAAAGGCCGAAACGAGAAAAGCGAGCAAAATGGAGCTTGGGGAAATAACGAATAGAGAACTGGTTAATTTGGAGATGATAAATGAGGCGACAATTCCTATTATAATTCCTATTAATCCACCGGTGAAAGTCAGGATGATTGACTCGGTTAAAAATTGGGTAGTCACTATTTTTTTCTTAGCTCCGAGGGCTTTTCGCAAACCAATTTCCCTGGTTCTTTCGGTTACGGTTACCAGCATAATGTTCATGATACCAATTCCGCCTACAAGAAGTGAAATGGCGGCAATACCGGATAAAAGGGCGGTAAACATTCCCGTTGCGCTTGAGGCAGTATTAAGAATATCAGCTTGGTTCATAATCATAAAATCAGCCTGAGTCGGGTCGTTGAGATTATGTCTGGCAAGAAGCAGATAGCCCACCTGATTTTGAGCCTCAACCATATCATCCGCGCTTTTGGCTTCAAGGGCAATGGTGGATAAGTAATCGGTGCCGAAAAGAATTTTTTGGGCAGTTGTCAAAGGAATATAAATAACGTCATCCGCATTGAAAAAACCGGAACCTCCTTTGGAAGCAGTGACTCCTTTAACAGTAAAAGTTTGACCGCTGATTCTGACTGACCGGCCAAGAGGACTCGTATTTTCACCGAAAAGATCATTGACGACCTGAGGACCTAAAACAGTCACTTTAGACATGCTGCCAATGTCCGTTTCCGTTATAAAATTTCCCTGGGATAGAGAAATATTATGAACTTTTTCGTAAATTGAGGTAACGCCGATAATTTGAGTATTGGTATTAAATCCTGCCGTGGTGACTTGAGTTCTTCTTTCAAATTCAGGAGAAACATTTTGAATGGTAGTAATCTCCTGAGATGTCGAAATTGCCTTGGCATCATCAAGAGTCAAAGTAGTTCTGCCGCCAGCGGCACCTCTTACTCCCTGTTGAGAAATGCTGCCCGGCCGGATAGTCAGGAGATTAGATCCTAGCGATTGAATTTGGGAGGTAATAGCAGCTTGGGTCGCCTGACCCAAAGACAACAAAGCAATGACACTGCCTATACCGATGACAATACCCAAAGTGGCCAGACCGGTCCGCAATTTATTAACTGATAAGGTGCCTATGGCTTCGGTGATGATTTCTGAAAATTCCATGATTATTTCCTCATTCTCCTCCTATGGCCGTTTTGACGATCCATGATTATTTTGCCGTCAAGAAGGGAAATTATCCGTTTGGCATGTTCGGCAATATCGGCTTCATGGGTAATCATAATAATGGTGTTACCCTCATTATTTAACTTTTCAAGAATAGCCATAATTTCAGCTGCCTGGACGGAGGCAATATTGCCGGTCGGCTCGTCAGCCAGGATTATTGACGGGTCCATAACAAGCGCACGGGCGATAGCTACCCTTTGCTGCTGGCCTCCTGATAATTGATTGGAGGTGTGTTCCAAACGATTGGCAAGCCCAACCATTTCCAGATATTTTTTGGCTCTGGACAAACGTTCATCCTTGGGAATACCCGCATAAACCATCGGGAGGACGACATTTTTTAAAGCTGTGGTTCTAGGAAGAAGATTATATGACTGAAAAACAAAGCCTATTTTCCTGTTTCTGATATCAGCCAATTCATCATCGGTTAGTTTTTCCACATTTTCTCCATCAAGCAGATACTCTCCGGAGGTTGGCAGGTCGAGAGCTCCCAGAATGTGCATCAGGGTTGATTTGCCGGAGCCTGACGGACCCATAACAGCGACAAACTCACCTTTTATTATCTCAATTGAAACCGTGTCGAGGGCGACTGTTTCGACGGAATCAGTTTTATAAATTTTGGAAAGATTATTGGTCTTAATTATCGGTTTAATACTCATTATCTCCGGAACATGCCTCCGCCAAAGCCGCTAAACGGCGATTGGGTTTGGCCATTACTACGAGTTGAGGAGGTGGACTTACTACCGGTGACTACCGTATCGCCCTCATTAAGTCCGGATACTATCTCAAATTGAGAACTTGAAGACAGGCCGGTTTCCACAGCGATTTGTTGGGGTTGGCCGTTTTTAATAACCCGAACGAAAGACTCCCCATCTTGTGTTTGGATGCTACTCACCGGCACAAGGAGAACATTATCTTTAACCTGCGTAATAATATTGGCATTGGCGGTCATATTGGACAGAATATCCGGAACTTGGGTATCAAGCATGATGGTGGACGGGTAGGTCGTCACTCCGGACGAAACACTGCCTATGGTATCAATACTGATCACTTTGCCGGTAAAGGATTTGTTGGGAAATGCATCAAAGTTTAAAGTAGCCTTATTACCGACTTTGACCTTCGGCGTATCGATTTGGGTTAGATTAACCTGAATGACTGGTGAGGCGTCGGTTTGGATACTAGCGATTTTTTGGGATGTGGCCGTGCCAGAAGTATTTGATTGAGAAGTAATTACCAATCCTTCCTGCAGCGAAAGACCGGTAACTGTGCCAGCGATGGGCGCATAAATTATTGATGAAGTTTGCTGAAAGAGGAGCCAAGCGGAATTAAGAGCGGTTTGAGCCTGTTTAACTACATTTTCCTGCTGTTTGTATTTGGCTTCTGCTCCCAACCAATCATCGTTAACAGTCATATATTCGGGAAGCTGACGATTGGCAATATTGGGCGTTTTATTAGAATTTTCATAAAGGGAGCTTTGGGCGATATCCATAAACTCTTTCCAATTGGTTAACAAATCAGAATGAAGTGAATAGTAGGAAATTTCCGCATTTTTCACACTGTTTTTGGCATTCTGATAACTAGCCAAAGCCTGGTTAGATCTCTGTTTACCAACGATGTCCAGATCAAGTTCAGCGATTTTATCTCCGCTTTTCACTTTTTGGCCGTTTTCCACATAAACTTTTTTGACTACTCCTGAGGCTTGGGTTTCCACGGTAGCACTATTTTGAGAAGAAACCT
>MFJM01000013.1:2099-16893 GCA_001779205.1 Candidatus Gottesmanbacteria bacterium RIFCSPHIGHO2_02_FULL_39_14 | reverse complement strand
CGCCCTTTGGCGGGGCTTATTAAGTGCTCCGTTTAACTACGACACACTTGGGATTTATTTTTACGGTGTCCTTCCGTCGTACTCTTCGTACGCAGCTCGTTTGGCGGGAAACCAAACTGATAACGCTTTTATTAATTGTTAATCGTATCACAAACAATTCTTTTTTGTCAAAAACTGTGAATTCAGGTAATTACTCACTCTTCTGATACAACCAATGTCATCGCGAGGCTACGAAGTAGCCGTGGCGATCTATAGAGATTGCTTCGCTACGCTCGCAATGACAAAATCGTATCAGGAGTCTGAACAGTTACGAATTCAGTCTATTGAAAAACATTTTTTCATTGTCATTTCGAGCGAAGTCGAGAAATCTAGCGTTAGCGTAAAATACGGCACTTCGTGCCTGGATTTCTCATTTCATTCGAAATGACCAGGAGATTTTCAACACACTCGTGAATTATCCGAAGTCATAAGATCTATTTTCCGAACATTCTGATCAGATCATTGACTGTTACTAATAAAATAAGCAGAAGAAGTATGGCCATGCCGATCTGGTGGATATAGCGTTCCCAATTTGTCTTCACCCTTTTTCCGGTTATTCCTTCAATTATTACAAAGGCTAGCCTACCGCCGTCAAGTGCCGGAAAAGGCAAGATATTGATAATGGCTAAATTAAGGGAAAGAAGCCCCAGCATTTCCAAAATAGCATTATGCCCGAACTTAATTGCCTCCCCGGTCATTTGTGCTATCCCGATCGGACCGGCCACATCTTTGGCTACCGACTGGAAAGTCATCAGTTTCCATAAAGTTCTTCCTATACCTTTTACCAGTTCCCGCGATAAAACCAGCGACTCCTTAAATCCCATAACCGGAGCTTCCAAAATGGAGTATTTCTTTTCTTCAAAATTGGAAATCAAAACTCCCATTGGTCCCTGGTCGGCCGGATAATCTTTTCTCGGCACTATATTAAATAATAACTTCTTACCATTTCTGTCAACTTCTAAAGTTATTTCCCTGTCTAAGTATTTTTTAGTCGTATTTATTAATATATCGGTAGATGTGATTTTAACCTCTACTTTTTCCCCATTTTCTGAAACAATAAATTTCTCAACTTTGTCTAAAGCTTTAATTCCCGCTATTTCAGCCGGAGATCCTGTAATAACTTTTTCAATATGCACATTTTGAGTTGGTACCATTACTCCTTGGGTAAAAATATAAGAGATGATGAATATGGCTAAAAGCAGATTCATGAAAACCCCGGCGGCAATAACCACACTCCGCTGCCAGACGGGCCTGGTATAAAAAACCCTTGATTTGGCTATTTTGGTTTTAGTTTTTTCCTCCAAACCTTCCTCCCCGTACAGCTTGACAAATCCTCCGAAAGGCAGGTAATTTATTGAGTAAATTGTTTCTCCTTTTTTTATTCCGAAAAGCCTGGGAGGCAACCCGAAACCGAATTCTTCTACATAAATTCCGAATTTTTTGGCTGCCAAAAAATGTCCCATCTCATGAACCAAAACCAAAACCGACAAAATTAACAAAAAAACAACCAAAGTGACAAACATTTATGTCTTGTCATCCTGAACAAAGTGAAGGATCTCTGAACTAGTTTCAGTCAATTCTCGCATTTGCGAGAGATCCCTCGACTTCGCTCGGGATGACATTTTATTTATTAACTCGAGTAAAAAATTAAAAGTAGTATATAATACTACATTAATCGTTTTATATGAACAATAACCATCATCAAAAAATAGACCCTATCGAGATTCATATCAGAACCTACCGTTCCCTCCTCAAATCTGCAGGAGTTGTCCAAATAGAAAAACTGATCGATTCCCATAAGGAAATGAATTCCATCCTCCACCAAAAGGCCAAGGATCCGCAAGTTGACACTTCTGCCTTTATTTATTCACTTCTCAGGTTACCGAGTTGTATGTCCATGGTTAAAAAAATTATCCTCGGCCAGTCAATCCGGGTTTTCAAAAACAACCGTTTTGCTACTATTGAAAGCTGGCAGGAAGTTGAGACTGTAGGTCGCAGACGTAAAATGTACTTTAATGGCCGGGATACCCTGGCTATTTATATTGCTTCTGTGACTGATGTTGACGATCTGATTACTCTTTTGACTGCTTTCCAAATCGAGTGGAATAACCTCCACCAGGTTCTGAAAAAAAGTTCCAATGTAGTCAAAAAATTTGAACATTATATCGAAGCAGAAGATGTTTCCCGTTTTAAAAAAATTTGGGGGGAAGATTATCATAAATTCTTAACCGCTATAAAATATAGACGGGTAAATTTTCATGTCCAATTACTGTCCGGCTCCTACATGGAATATTCCCGTGCTACCCAATATTGGTGGGATCATATCGAAAAATCCATCCCCAAGTATGATTTGCTTAATATGCCCATTTATTTTGTCTCCTCCAATACCCATTCATTGGTAAATCTGATCACCCGCTTCGTCCTTAACCAAAAAAAAGAGCTGTTAAAATTTCTTCACCAAAGTTATGACCAACATCTGATCGATATTTGGAATAATCTTAGAGAGAAAAATCTCCATCTATCCCGCGAATTTTTTCTCTATTATTTATCCAAAAAATTACTCCGTACAAGTCCCCAACTCCAGGCGGAAAAAAACAAATCTGAGAAGTTATTGGGGATAAGTTACATCAATGCCATGCACAACCTGGATATTGATGCCCAAATTATTCCTTTAGCCCGTCTTCCCGACTCCCGGGTTGGTGAATTAATTGATATGGATTTGAAAAATCTCAAAAGCAGCAATTCCCTGATTGTCAATATCGATTATCCCTTGGGCTGGGCAGCCTATCAGGTCTTGACTGAAATCGGGCAAAACGTTGGCCAGGTCTTGGGTATCTATGTCATGGGTAAAGCTGCTGCTTTAAACGGCCATATTGGAGATATTCTCCTCCCCACCACTGTTTTTGATGCTCATACTAAAAATATCTATGCTATCAATAACTGTTTTAACGCCAACGACTTTAAAAAAATATTCAAGTCAGGATCCGTCCTGGATAACCAGAAAACGGTTACTACAAAAGGTACCTATTTGGAATCCACCGGCATGATTGAAAAATGGTTCCGCGAAGGCTATACCGATATCGAAATGGAAGCAGGTCCCTATCTTAATGCAGTCTACGAATTTATTTACTATAACCGTTATGAAGAAGACGAATTTATCAATCTCACTCCCACTCCCTTCCAACTGGGTATTGCCCATTATGCTTCAGATACACCCTATTCTAAGGCAAAAAATCTCGGATCACGGACTCTTTCCTACGAGGGAGTCGAATCGACATATGCCATCAGCTTGACAATTCTCAAAAAAATCGTCGAAAGGGAACTTAAGCTTTTGAAAGAAAAAGAAGTCTAGTTTCATACTTCCAGCAATTCCTGCTCTTTCTTCTCCCGCAAGACTTCAATCTCGGCCATCATCTCGTCGGTAATTTTCTGGATTTCCTTTTCCAATCTTTTTTTATCGTCCTCGAAAATTTCTTTTCCCTCAAACTGTCTTTTTAGGCTGGACATTAAATCATGTCTTATCTGGCGGATCATAATCCGTCCGCCCTCAATTTTAGTATGGGCAAGCTTTATGAATTCCTCGCGGCGTTCGGCAGTTAAAGAAGGAATATTAATCCTGATAATATTACTGTCAACTGAGGCGATAAATCCCAAATTGGCGCTGTTTATTCCCTTCTCGATATCACGGATTTCCGTCGGATCAAAAGGCGAGATAATTAGCATCCTGGCTCCTTCAGTAGTGATGGTAGCCATCTCTTTTATCTTGAGACTCTGAGTTCCTTCGTAGGCTGATATCAGTATATTCTCCACCAAGGCAGGTGTAGCGCGGCCGGTTCTTATAGTGGACAGATCCTCCTGCAACACCAAAATAGCCTTCTGCATTTTCCCTTTTACCTGGGAAATATAAGGATCATCAGCCATATTCAACCAAAAGAATAGCAGGAATTCTTTATCTTGGCAACTTTTTCATCTATACTTATTCCAAGGTGGCAAAGGAGAAAAAAGTCATTCTTGAAGTAAAATCGGCCAAAACCAGTGAAGAGACACCGGAAATGATGGCTCAAGTCTTTTCCTCTCTCTTCGCTGGAGGTCATGTCTCTTACTTCCGTAGGCTTTGGATCAAAGTCAGAACCCTATCCTTTGAAATTGCTTCCTTTAACCAGGAAATTCATATGTATGCGGTTATGCCGGAATCTTTCCAAACTTTTTTGGAAAGCCAAATTGTCAGCCAGTATCCGAAAATAATAATAAGCAGTGTACCCGAATACTTAGGCAATATCACCAAAAGTCCGTATCTTTCTATAGGTAATTTGCAGCTTTCTTCCTACTTTTACTATCCTCTTAAAACATATAATGAATTCAAGGACCTTGATCCGTTGTCCTCTATTATCGGTGTCATGTCCAAATTCGGCCAAGAAGAAAAAGGGGTTGTTCAAATAGTCATTGAACCTCCCCAATTTAACTGGCAGAGAATGGTTGCCACCATGCTTCAGAAAGGCATTTCCAATCCCTCCGCGCGGGCTCCCGACCGGACCAGTCCGTTTCCAAACTCTCGCCTGATTGAGGAAAAAATAAATCATACCGGTTACCGGACATACATCCGGCTCCTGATAGGTGCTTCATCAAACCAACAGGCTTTAAGCCAATTGTTTAATCTGTCCGGTGCCTTCGGCGCCTTTGCCCTGGGTGAAGGTAACCGTCTTATTCTCCGGCGCCCCAGGCTTTTCTTTAAAAACATCGCTTTTGAACGTCTGGTAAAACGCGAGAAAAACCATTTTCCCAGGCATCAGATTTTAAATACTGAAGAGTTAGCCACTCTTTGGCATCCGCCGACCAAAATGCTGGCCGGGATTAAAAACATCACTTGGGGAAGAACACTGTTGGGAGAACCTCCTGCAAATTTACCTGTCTCAGCCAATCTGAGTGATATTGAAAAAAAAGAAATCAATTTTTTTGCCAGGGCTGAATATAAAAACCAGTTGACCACCTTCGGTATTAAAAGGACCGACCGCCGGAAACATATGTATATCATCGGAAAAACCGGTACCGGTAAAACAACATTAATCGCCAATATGTCCATTAATGACATGAGAAACCGCGAAGGTGTAGCTGTCATCGATCCCCATGGAGACCTCTCGGAAACCCTTCTGGATTATATTCCTTCGTTCCGTCTTAATGACGTTGTTTATCTTGAACCATTTGATCAAAACAATCCCTTTTGGATGAATCCCCTGGAAGTTAAAAACCCTGTTCATAAGGAATTGGTGGCCTCAGGCATCGTCTCTATTTTTTCCAAACTCTATGCCTATTCCTGGGGACCGCGTTTGGAATATATCTTGAGAAATGTCATTCTTACTCTGCTTGGATATCCCGATTCCACCCTGGTCATGGTTCCGGATCTACTTTCGGATCAGAATTTCCGCCAAAAAATTCTCAGTAAAGTCGAAGACAAAATCCTACAGAACTTTTGGAGAAATGAATATGACAAAATGCATCCCAGGCTTAAAAGTGAAGCTATTTCCCCCATCCAGAACAAAGTAGGCCAATTTGTCACCTCTCCTACTATCAGACAGATACTAGAACACCCCCAATCCACCATTGATCTGGAAGACATTATGAATCAGGGGAAAATATTAATCCTCAATCTTGCCCAGGGAAAATTAGGCGAGGATAATGCCGCCCTTCTCGGGGCGATGTTCATTACTAAAATCCAGCTGGCCGCCATGAACCGGGTTAACGTTAAAGAAGAAGAACGGCGTGATTTTTACCTTTATGTTGACGAGTTCCAGAATTTTGCTACCACCTCATTTATAAAAATCCTGTCCGAAGCCAGGAAATACCGGCTGAATATTAACCTGGCTAATCAGTATATCGGCCAGGTGGAAGAGGAAGTTCAAAAAGCTATCTTCGGCAACGCCGGAACCTTGATCTCTTTTATCATCGGAGCCCAAGACGCTCACCTCTTGTCCCGTGAGTTCGGCCAATGGTACAAGGAAGAAGATCTGGTCAACCTAGGGGCCTATCAGATAATCATTAAACTGGCCATCGACAACCTGACCTCACTGCCGTTCCATGCTCTCACTTTGCCACTTCCCAAATCCCTCAACCAAAACCGTGACAAAGCCATCCGCCTCTCCAAGGAACGCTATACCAAGAAAACCAAATCCTAATTCCATTTGCCCTGCCTCTTCCGGATTGCTATAATCCCTCTTTATGGCTAATGTAACAGAAAAAGCTTATGACCTTCCAACTAACCTGCTGGATGTACCCAGAAGACCATTGATTTTGTCTCCCGACCCTAACCGTTGGAGTAAAGAAGCCCTTCAGAAGGAAATTATGTATTTAATTCAAAATCCCCTGGATTCAACTTATATGGTTACACTGCCTTCGGAAGCCTTGGAAGAATATTATCCCGGGATTCTTGAAGGCCGTTACGTGAATTACCAAGAACCTTCTGCTGATTTAAAAAAATTGTTTCAGCGTATGTTCACTCCCGACGACCAAGAATTTTACCAGCGGGTCAACGGTATTGTTAAAGGAATTTTTTCCCGTTTTGGTCGGGATGATCTTGCGAATCTGCCAATAAGAAGCCAGGGAATAATGAAAGATCTTTATACCGATAAAACCAGAAATACTGGGGAAGCAAAAGGCAACCACGAAAGCAGAGTTAAAATGCAAACACTTGCTGACGCCATTCTGAACCACGAATATATGGGATCACCGCAACAATTTCATCCGGTTATGCAGTTTGACCCCTTTGATGAATTCAATATCGAAGAGACTGCTGTAGTTTTTGTAGGTGCAGATTTTCATGATCTGGTTGAAGATTTCACGTCCAATAACGACGATGCAATTGGAGTAATAAATCAATTTGTCGTCATCCAGATGATAACCGGAGGCGTAATGTATGTAAATATGGACCAGTCGGATTATGCCAATAATCTCTTCCTTCTTCTCAAGGCTGTTACAGACCAGAAATATCCGCTTTACCAGATGAGTCAGAATAAGACGGATGCATTGAATATGCAGAAAATCTTAAGCATTGTTCTCTCAGCCGAACATCCCGCTCTTTCCTGGGGCATTCTGGCCGACGATATGGGTGACCGGGACGACAATTTAAGAACAATGTGGGTTTATTCTGATATATTTCGCCTGGACAAATTTCTTCAAACCTTCGATCAGTACCGGTCCCCCTCGATTCTGCTCTGGTCATTTCATCCCAATAATTCTCCCTACCCTGCCTCGGCTGTCCTGCTACGGCTTTTGGGAGCGTCCGAAAACCAATTGTACGGTTGGATCCTGGAAAATGAAGAATTAATGGCTGATTTTGAAGAGCGTCAGCAAGTTAATCTGGGACCGTTAATTATCCCCCATGTTCAACAGGCTATTCTGGTCGATAATTCAGGCGCGTACCGGATTGTCCAGCGGCCGGGTGTATCCGGCGAATATCACGATTTCCAGGAAGTTATTAAGAAAATGAATTTTCGCCCAGCTTGAAGCGGATAAAGCGCGAGACGGCAATGTTTTCACCTAGTTTACCAATGACTTGCTTGACTAAATCTCCAACTTTAAACTCCGGATCCCGGATATATTCCTGTTCTAATAGCATTTTGACATTTTTGGGATTCATCGAAGAAATCTGAAGACAAAGCTCATGAGCAAGGCGCTTAAATTCATCAGTTCTGGCTACAAAATCCGTCTCACAAAGAAGCTCTAATAAAACTCCAACCTTTCCTTCACCGTGAATATATGATTCGACAATACCGGCTTTGGTCTCCCGTGAAAGCTTTTTTTCCGATTTTTGAATACCCCACTTCTTAAGAAGGTCTATGGCCTTTTTCTCGCTCCCCTTGGTCTCTTCCAGGGCCTTACGGACATCCATTACTCCAAAACCCGTTTCCCCCCGCAGTTTCTTTATTTGATCTATTGTTATGGTCATTTCTTTTTCGGTCGACCTCTTTTCTTCGGCTTCTTCTCATCAAAGTCATCCTTTTTTTCTTTTTCCTCTTTCTTTTCTGCTTTAACCGCTTTTTCCACCTTTTTTTCCTCCTTCTTCTCCCCTATTTTTTTACCTTCAAGATAAGCTTCAATTAAATAGTTAACCACATACTGAATACTTCCCACGGCATCATCATTGGCCGGTATAGGATAGTCCGCTAAATTGGGATCAGCATTGGTATCAACCATGGCCACTATGGGTATTTCGCGCCTTGTTACCTCCCTCAAAGCCGTCACTTCCTTATTGATATCTACTATAAAAACGGCCTCCGGAAGCTTTGTCAGATTTTCAACTCCCGCATAAACCATTTCCACCTTTCTTAACAGTTTATTAAGCTTGATAACCTCATGCTTGGGATACTTTTCCCAAGTCCCATCAGTCTTTTCCTTCCTCCAGGAATTCATTCGCTCGATATTTTTTTTAACCTCATCCCAATTGGTAACGAAACCTCCAATCCATCTGCTAGTCATAAAAGGAAGTCCGGCCCTTTTGGCTGCTTGACTTACAACACCTTTAGCCTGACGTTTAGAAGCGATACACAAAAGTGTTTGGCCGTTCTTTCCCAATCCCAAGACAAAATCACCTGCTTTTTTCAGCCAATCGCGGGTTTTAACTAAATCAATGATATGCACACCTTCCCTGGATTGATAGATAAATGAGGCAGCTTTGGGATGCCACCTGGTCGTTTTATGACCGAAATGGCAACCCGCTTCAAGAAGTTCTTTTAAAGATATCTCTCTCATATTTTCTCCTTAATCTAAAAACCGATTACCGGGATGGTGCCAATTTATTGGCTTAATATCCCGGAGGAGCTCATCAGTTTCTGAAAAGTTTTTATATCTTAACAAAAGCAAATCCATTTAACAAGGAGCTTGGCCAAATCATATTTTAATTGCTTTTTTTCCCAGTCTCTTGGCTTCTTTTTTGAAAAACTCCACCATATCTGTGAAATTAAATGGAACCAGCATTTTGGGATATGCTTTCGGCAGGTCCACTGCTCTCAAAAGCTGGCTGGAAAAATAAAACTCATCTATCTTTGTATTGAATTTATCTTCCACCCGATTGAGTAACTGCTCCAACGAAAATTCATCTTTTTTTAAAATAAAATACAAATCAATAAAATCACGATTCTGAAATCTACCTGTAATACTGTATACTTTATTGATTGCAATATCATAAAAACTATCAACGGAAAGTTTACCAAACTTTAATTTACTCACTTCTACGGGTTTAAATGCATATTCATTAAAATCCACCTTTAAAGTTTCTCCTTTGTTTAATAAAAGTTTATATACAAATAAACCCATAATATGGTCTTTACTGATTTTTTTGATTTTTAGTTTGGAAGTGATTTTCTTTAGGAAGTTATCAATTTTTATGTCATTTACCATGCTCTCCGAAAATAAATCAATGTCTTCAGAGAGTCTGTGTTGAAGATAAAATTCAGAAAGTGCCGTGCCGCCCGTCAGATAAAACCAACGGTTTATCTCTTCATCAGCTTGTGCATATTCCAGAAAGTTATATTGGGTGGGAGTGAGTATAGTTTTCCCCATAATAAATACTCCAATAATCGCTTTTTATAAGGATCTAAATTTCCCTTGATTTTCGGCCAGGCTTTTTTAATCTCCGCTGCTTCAAGTTTCTCCCCGTCCAAACCATAGTTAATCAATTGGGTTATTCTCCACAGTTTATACCCCTCCGGATCCTCCTTTTTAAATCTCTCCTCATCAACATTCCAATTCAGCATATATTATGGATTATAACATTGTTTATCAAAGAATCATCAGTTGCAAAATCTTCATTTTTATTGACATAACGGCAAAAATCAAAGAAGTCAGAAACATCACTATCATAGAAAATGAAGATCTGGATAAAGCCTTAAAATATTATCGAGATTACAAAATCAAATTCACCGATTTCCTGATTGTATCCCAAATTCCCGAAGGTTTAACTCTAGTATCATTTGACCAGGACTCTAAAAAAATCAAAGAAGTCAACTGCAAATCCCCCGCCGAAATTCTAATCTCTATTAATTCAAGTTAATAAAAAGTTTATCTAATATAAAACTAAATCAGGACAATTAAATAATATCACCATATTGTTCTACTGCACCGGCTTGAGTTATTCTTTCAAGCTCTCCTTTCTCTCTCATTTCAGGAATTGTATAAGCATTAATATAACTCATACCTGACCTAACTCCTCCCCGTATATAAATAAATACCTCCTTAGCTGGTCCACGGTAAGGTACTTCTTTCTCTCTCCCTTCAGGAGCATCTTGTTCTTCTCCTTCTTCTGTTTCTGAATATCTGTCTTCATATATACTTCCAATAGTCTGAATTGTATTTAAGGCATTTTTTGCTCTTCTTCTAGCTGAATCAGAAGCCATACCTTCATATCGTTTATAAAATTTCCTACCTCTTATGATTTTTTTTCCTGGAGTTTCCTCGGTACCGGCAAACATCCCACCAAACATACCGATATCAGCTCCAGCAACTAGTGCTTTTACCAAATCCCCTGGATTTCTCATTCCGCCATCGGCTATTACCGCAATATTATTTTTAACTGCCACTGCCGCCACACTGGCAATGGTTGATATTTGTGCTCTGCCCACTCCGGCAACCACCCTTGTATCACAAGCCCAACCCGGGCCTATACCAACTTTTAAACCTCTTGCTCCTTCTCCTATTAATGCTTTAGCAGCTTCACTAGTTGCAATATTCCCAGCAATAATCGGTACAGGAATATTTTCCTTAATTAATCGTTTAAGCATTCTCTTCATATTTTCACTATCTCCATGTGCTATATCAATAATAATAAAATCCACGCCAGCATCAACTAACTTATACGCTCTTTCTACTTCTGCCTCAATATCTTTTACTCCGATAGCTCCACCGACTATCAATTTCCCTTTATTATCTCTGGAAGCATAAGGGTATTTCCTAACTAATTCAGCATCCTTCCGAGTATATACTCCAACAACTCTTCCCTCAGAAGACATAACAGGAACCTTTTTAATTCTATTTGCCTTCATTATCTTTTCTGCTTCCTCCAACGTTGTACCTGCCGGAACCGTTATTAATCGGTCCCGAGGAGTCATTATATTGAAGGCTTGTGTGGAGACGTCTTCTGTAGTTTCCATATCTATATCGGTAACAATACCTAATAAATTACTCTCAGTATCTTGCACTAAAAAATAACCTGTCTTTAGTTCTTTCTGTAATCTCCTCATATCCCTAATCGTAGCATCGGGATGAACCGAAAAAGGTTTATCCTGTAAAGTTCTGGTTTTTTCTTTAACTATTTTAACTTGCCTAGCCTGTTCATCTGATGATAAATATCTATGAATAACTCCGACCCCGCCCAATAAGGCAATTTCTTGAGCCATTCTCCATTCAGTTATCGTATCCATATTAGCTGTCATAATTGGAGCATTTACATAAACATCACCAACTACATGTGAATTTAAGCTTATGTGACCACTTTGTCTTGATGGAATTGTGGAATGTGCGGGTTGTACTAAAACATCTTCAAAAGTCAACCCTATAGGAGGCATACCTGTCATATGTTGTTTAGCCAAATATTCTGCGTGACGAATATAAAACGGTTTTTCCTTAAATAATTGCATATTTTAAATTGATTTTATACCTCAAACTCAATTAAATCTCAAGAGGAAAAGCTATGGGGTGGGAAAATTAATAGGTAATTTATTTAGAGTCTTAAACAGGAACGCTTTGGATCACGGAATTTACTGATTCATCAGGCCAACGATTTAGGGTAAATGATGCAATATGATCAGCGTAATATTGAACTAATTGATTATATGGAAGTAAATCTTCACCATAACCGTTTGGCATATTTTCCTCGCATAATCCTTCCGGGTTAAAAACCCATAATCCATCAAGACCAGAAAATGATCTCAAACTAAGTTCGAGTATACCAGTTTGTGCCAAATATTCTAATTGATTAGCGCTAACTCCATATTTTTCTGAATGATTTGAAATCTCCTCCCAAATTGTGATACCCCGCACCTTGGTATCCAATAAAGGAATTCCTCCCCATCTGCCTCCGATTATCCAATGATTGGGATTTATATAGTGAGTCTGAAACATTAATTGTCCTTGTATTGATGCCTTTTGCCTATCCCAATCTGAAACATTAGGATCATTCCAGATATCAGAAGCTAAAGATATTACCGCTTGGGCGAAAGGCGGATTTTTAATGGAAAATGGTGCAGAAATGACATCAACATCCCATAATATTTTAGCCAGCTCCTTCCATACTAATTCTGTTTCCTCCTCTGGTAATAAACCCTTTCTGGCTTTTCTCATAATCTCTTCAAATTCATCAGGATTATGAAAGATTCTATGATTAACTCTAATTCCATTCTGTTCCGCTTTCACACTTGCTCTGGCTATCCCTAATTCGATCAACGTCACGCAAGTATCAAAAATATCATCAGGGAATAATACCACTTTATTTGGATCTAATAGTTCCTGAGGTAGATTTTCCGCTCTGGCATGACCTGTGTCAGTACCTACTGATCCGGAAATGTCAGCCGAAATTAACATTTCACCAGGTAAACCTTCTTTTTCCATCGCTCTTAAAATTGCCAGTGATCCCCATTTAGGGAAAGCCATGACAACTTCACGGCCATGTTCCCTGATTTTCTCTCCACTTGTTTTGAGCATACTAATAAAATTTTTTTGAATTTGCTGCATTAATTCAGGTGTATGCAACCTGACTAATTCCCTAAATTTTCCAACTTCTACAGGATCTTTGATATGAGGATAAGAATCTGCGGTATTATTAATCCCATCATCTATATCCTGGGATAAAGAGAATAAATAATATAGTAATTGAGTATCATACTTTTTCGGATCTTCCTTAAGTACTAACCGCGTCCTAAATTCGTCTGAAGCGAAAAAAGTATGGTCTAATTCTTCCTCGGGGTGTCTATATATAATAGTTTCTGGAGGTAATCCGATTGCAGTTCTTAAATCAAATTGTCGAATTTGTTCTTGCAATGGAATTGCCATTTTTCTCTTATCTCAAGAAAGTTGTGCAAATAAATTAAAATGGAATATCCAATTTTTATCCTATAATAAATCCTCTGTCAATCTGGTCAAAGTGGATGAAATGCGGTCAAAGTAGGTCTTAGGACAATTTGACAGGCTATTTATTTATTATATATACTTCTGCCCAGCTCCCCTGTCCTCTTAATTTCTATGCCGCAAGAAACTGAAGTAATAAAAATGCTTCCTCCAGTAGTCCAACCGATTCCCGTAAGAACCATGGATGAAAAATTGCTTGCTATATCTCCCATCGACGGCAGATATGCTGATCGATCGGAAAAATTAAGACCCTATTTGTCCGAATGGGGATTAATGAGAGCCAGAATTTTCGTCGAAGGTGAATTATTCAGAATCTATGCTGAAGAAGGTCTGATTGATCCATTGACTCAAGAGGAAACGGCATACCTAGATACTGCTTTAGATAAATTTGATTTGGCATCAGGTGCTATAACTAAAGATTTTGAAAAACGTTCCGATCATGATGTGGTGGCCATAGTCAAATTCATGCAGGAAGATATTAAAAAACACTCGTTACCTCGACTTCTGGATTATCTTCATTTCGGACCTACCTCTGAAGATATCGATAATATTGCCTGGAGACTGATGATTGATCTGGCCAGAAGAGAATATATTATTCCGACTATGACGGAACTGAACAATAAACTTATATCGATAGCTGATGAAGCGAAAGATTGCTTGATGATTGGTAGAACCCATGGGCAACCTGCCGGAGTAACCACCTTTGGCAGAGAATTGTTAGTCTTTGCTTCAAGATTACAGGATGAGATTGATAAAACAGCTAACCATCAATTTACCGGAAAGTTCAATGGTATTATCGGTACTTACAGCGGACAACGAACCGCCTTTCCGGAAAAAGACGTGGAATGGTGGCTAGGATTTTCGCAAAAGTTTGCCAGAAGGTTCGGTCTTGACCCTGAATTAATTACCACCCAGGGAAATCCCAATGACGACCTGGCAGAATTTCTTCAGATTCAAGTTAGAACGAATAATATTATCCACGGTTTGGCCGGTGATACTTGGGAATATATTAAAGATAAATTATTGCATCAAAAAATTACAGGGAGCGGATCTTCAACTGGAGCTGCCAAAGTTAATCCCTGGAGAGTAGAACATGTCCAGGCAATGCTGGAAATTGCCAACGGAATGGCTTATGAATTAATCAGAAATATTCAAGAGTATAAATTACAGAGGGATCTGTCCGATAAAACATTAATGAGATTTTTACCTGAAATTACTGCATTACAATTAAATGCTATTGAATATATGACGAAGCAACTAGAGTTAGTGACTCCAAATAAAGATGGAATGGCCGCAACCATCGACCAAGACTGGTCCTTCTTGAGCGAAGCTCTGCAATTGACATTAAGAAAGGGAGGCATTGAAAAAGGTTATGAAGTAGTCAGGAAAAAACTGCAGGGAAGAGAATTGCCTCCACCTCAATGGGCTATAGCAATTGAAGAATTAATCACCGAGCTTGACTTAAGAAATCCCGAACACCAGGAATTGGCCAGAAAAATCCGTAGCATTTCTCCCGCACCATTTATCACTGATGCCATCGAATTGACGAAACTATTTATTTTGCAGCTTAAAAAAAGACAACAGTATGCTATTGATATAAAATCGCCTTAAGATTATAATTCCAATCAAGCTGCCTCAATTACTT
>MFJM01000013.1:0-1907 GCA_001779205.1 Candidatus Gottesmanbacteria bacterium RIFCSPHIGHO2_02_FULL_39_14 | reverse complement strand
CGTACGTCAGCAGAGATAACGGCGGCAGCGGTTCGGGCCATACTGTCAAAAAAGGCGATATAAAACTCGGATTAAGCCAGGTTCCTTCAGGCATATTTTATCCAGAAGTGATAGGTATAATGGATCAGGGAATGGTAATCCATATTGAAGATTTAATGAACGAAATCAAATTCATTGAGGATAAAGTCGGAGATATGGGAGGCAAATTAATTCTCTCAGAAAAAGCAATATTGGCTACAGATCTTGAACGAGCAGAAGAATACTTAAACAACCTAAGACAGGCCAGATCAAAAGGCGGTACTAGACGAGGCATGGCCCCATCCTATGCTCATGAATTGGATCGGTTAGGTAATCACATTTATGATCTGCTCGACACGGATTGGAGGGAAAAACTCGGTAAGCGCTATGACCAATATCAGAAAGATTTTCGGGTTTATGAAATTGAATTGAAAGAAGTTGAAATTCCCGATTATAAAGAAAGCAAATTACAGGGAAAACAAATTAATCGAAAAGTAGGTACTAAAAAAGTCTTCCTGGACCGGATAGCTGAAGCAAGACAATGGTTACTTGATCGGGATATGATTAAAAATACTTATCTTATCCATCTTGAAAATATGCATGATCCGACCAAAGCGTTTCTGGTGGAAAAAGCCCAAGCGGTAGGTCTTCATCCTAAACATGGAACATATCCTGATATAGCAACCTCCGATACCACTGCTTACGGGGTGCAAACCGGAACAGGTATCTGGAAAGTCGAACAATTTAAAGATCGCCTGGGAGTCATGAAATTAACCTATACTTCAAGTGTTGGAGCAAGAGAAATGCCCACACAAATTCCGATTGATAAAAGTATTAGAAAAGAAGGTGATCTAGGTCCGGCTGCCACCAAAGAACAGAAGAGGGCAGCCTGGATAAGGGATGAAGGACAAGAATACGGAACAATTTCCCAAAGACCTAGGGATATTCTCGAACTGGATCTGGCCATGCTTACCTTTAATGCCAGAATGGGCGGAATTGAAGCTATTGCCGCTACGCATCTCGATCTTGCTCGGGAAGGTGAATTTATCAAAGTTTGTACTCATTACACCAATAAAAAAGGAGAATATGTACCCTATCAAGCCGGGCTCAGATATCAAGAGGGAATCATTCCTAATTATATTTATTTACCAGGCTGTGACGGAAAAGCTGTCAGAAAAGCCGATAATTTTGATCAATTACCTGAAAATGCCAAGAAATTTTTAGCTTATATTCAAAGAAGATTGGGATACCCTATTGTGATTGTGACTACAGGACCGGACAGAGAAAACTATTTAGAAATCCCCCAGTTTATGCCCAAAAAAGGAACTATCTTTTCTATCAATTAATAAGCAATTTATTCCAAATTAATCTTTACCATCTGCCGAATGCGCCGCCGTCGAAGCCGCCAATTAAAGAGGGAATATCTGTAGATTTTTTACTCGATCAAAATGTTTCAGATTTCCGGTAACCAGTATCGCATTATTGGAAATACAGGCTGCAGCGATTAAAATATCCATATCTTCGATTAATTGTCCGTTTTCCGCCAAATCTGCCTTAATCCTCCCAAAAATATCAGCCTGGGAACTATCAAATTCCGATACTTGAAAAAAAGAAGAAAATATTTCATCTGTCTGCTTTTTTCTTTTGGAAATATCATCTGTTTTGCTGTGATAAATTCCTGCGGCAACCTCTGCCTGGCATATACAGCTTGTAATAATCTCATCTTCCATATGATCTGCGATGAATTTTCGAACTGTTTCTTCATTCCTTAATAAATCAATAATGATCGAAGTGTCCAAAAGATACCGCATTATATCTTTATTATTTTTTTACGGCTTTTCCTAGTTAAAACTTTTTTCCAAAGCTTATCATCATCCAATTCAGTATCT
>MFJM01000012.1:7293-49837 GCA_001779205.1 Candidatus Gottesmanbacteria bacterium RIFCSPHIGHO2_02_FULL_39_14 | reverse complement strand
AGTCGAGCCGCCTCTTCAATCTGCTATTTAGGTTTAATAGTTTCTTTGTCGGCGGCTCTCCTTTTAGGGAGGTTATATCCAGAGGGGGCGAGGGATAGCGGAAGCCGCCATATTTAAGACTTGGCCAATTTCGCCCATTTTGGCCGATGAAAATAAATTATGCTATGCTGATTTAAATATGGCCGATAACCAGTCCCAGCCAGTGACCGATCAGACTATTCCTCCGGTTGATTCATCAACCTTAACTCCACCAGTTCAAGTTCCAACTCCAGATTTATCCGATCAATCCGAAGCGTCATCAAGTGCCCATCGGCCAGAACCGCCCATTTTGGCCGATGAAAAAGAATCAACGGAATCAGCCAGTTTAGATCAATCTCAAACTTCAGAAGAGCAACGGCCAGATTCTCCCAAATTGGCTAATGAAACTAAAAAAGAAGTTTTAGAAGAATCAAATTCAACTGAAATACAAAAGCAGGAAATTCCGGAATTGGCCGATAATCAAGGCGAAGCTACAGCATCAGCTCAAACAGAAAATATCGTCGTGGCCGAAGAAAAACCAGTTGAAACAGTTCCTGAAAAAATTGATCCGATTGTCGATTTATCCGCCGAAACTTTAGTGAAGGAGGAAGTTTTATCGAAGGATGATGCAGATATCAAGCCACCAGATAATCAAGCTTCCCAAGTGCAATCCAGTTCATCAGACAATGCTTCTAATATTAATACTGAACAAAACTCAACTTCATCGGCCGAAATCAAACCGGAGCCTCTGGAAAGTCCAAAAGAAGCACCATTGGCCGATGAAAAATTATCAGAAAATAATCAAAAATCATTTGGAGAGCTGCTTCATCAAGAGAATAAGCCTGAAATCCAGCCTCAAACTTCTGAATCAGTTAAGCCTTTTTCTTTTGGTGATCTGATTAAAGAAACTCATGACGATAGAGCAAATATTCCTGAAGATCTTTTTGAAATCAAAGATAATCCTCAAGAAACTGTCCAACAAACACAACTAGCACCTCAACAACCTAATCCACCACCGCAAGTTCAACAGCAAACAGATTCTAGTAATCAAACTAATCCAACTCCCCCTCCACCTCAAGTTATAGAAAAGGTCATTGAGAAAATAGTTGAAAAGCCAGTTGAAGTAATAAAGGAAGTAGTTAAAGAAGTTCCGGTTGTTAATCAGGAAGAAGTAGATAAACAAATTCAAGACAGGTTATTAAGAGAACAGACAGACAGAAGAAATCTTGCAAATAGAGTAAAAGCTGAAAGAGTAGCTGCTTCTCTTGATAAAATTTTATCGTTTGCTTCAAATAATTCTAAATTTAATAATCTTGATATTCGAGATTTACTCCATGTTTCCCAAAGTACAGCAACAACTTATCTTTCACAGCTTGTTAATAACGGAAGACTTAAAAAAGAAGGCAAAAGCAAATATACTAAATACAGTCTATTATGAAAAAGAAAAATCAAACAAATCAAAAATCATCCAAAAACAAATATGTTTTAGTTCCTCTTGCTGTTTTACTTTCTTTGTCGTCTTTTCTTGTTGGTACTAAATATGAAAAACAAATTAAAGATACTATCGAAAATGAGCCAGTAATAGTAAATAACCAAGTTTTAGAATTTCCCAAAGAAGCCAAAGTTAAAAGAGTAATTGACGGAGATACAATTGAATTAAATAATAGCCAAATAGTCCGACTTGTCGGAGTAAATGCTCCAAATAACAATGAAAAGTATGAAGAACAGGCAACTGAATATACTAAAAATCTTATTGAAGGTAGGAAAGTAAATCTTGAATACGACTCTTATAAATCAGACAGATTCGGAAGAATACTGGCTTATGTGATTATTAATGATAAAAATCTAGCTATAGAATTAGTTAAAAGAGGACTTGCAAAAGTAACAATCTACGAAAAAAGAAAACCCTTTATTTACCAGCAGGAACTATTAAGCGCTCAAAACCAGGCAAAGAGAAATAAAATAAACTTATTGGAAGATGATGATTAAATGAAACCTAATTAATCACTTAAAAATACCGGAAAAATTCATCTCTATTTTTTGATAATGAATGAAAAATTAAATGCCATTCTGGCTTTACTCATCGCTACTGTTTTTTGGTCGTTTTCCGTAATATTCAATCGTTCAATAGTAAATGAAATAAATCCCTTTACTTTACTTTTTTTAAGATTAATTATTCCGGCAATTATAATATTCCCATTTTTTATAAAAAAAAGAATTTGGACGCATACCCATTTTCCTGAACTTTTAAAAGTCTCAATTCTCTTTATGTTGAATATGTCCTTATTTTCATTCGGCATTAAATATACAAGTGCTTCAGCCAGTCATTTGTTATATTCACTTGCTCCTATATTAATAATTTTATATGGAGTTTATTTCAAGACTGAAAAATATAAATTCGGCAGATTACTAGGGGTAATATTAGGCTTAATTGGTATTTTAATTATTATAAATCTTTCCAGAATTGAAAAAGAGTCAACTCTAAGCGGGGGATTTATCGGGAATGTTGTTATATTTGTTGCTGTTATATGTTCAACAGCTTATCTTTTATGGACTAAGAGACTTCTAAAAATTTTTACTGCATTTGATACGACAGGTATTTCAATAATTGTTTCGGCTATTTTCTCAATTCCGATTTTAATATATGGAAATTTAATTTTGAAAGAACCAGTCATTCTCACCTCAACTAATTTATATGCAGTCCTATTCATCGGAATTTTTGGAACCTTAATTAATTTTTATCTATATCAGTATGCACTTAGTAAACTTAGTGCATTAACTACAAGCATTATTTCCTATTTGCAGCCAATTTTTACAGCTATATTAGAAATATTGTTATTAAGCGGAGCTTTAACTCACGGATTTGTATTTGGTGGTAGTCTTGTATTTTTGGGTGTTTTCCTGTCAACTACTTATGAATTCATTAAAAGAAGAAAACAATAGATATTAAAAGAAACTAATTTTATGGATAAAACAGTAATTGGAATAATTTTAATGACAATTTCAATGCTTGCATATGCTGTTGGAAATCCCATTCTTAAAAAAGCAGGATTTAATCCTTTTGCAACAATAATTATTCAAGTAGCAGTTCTCTGGTTAGTAATATTGCCTTTTTTTATATTCTCCAAATCTTTTCAAGATATTTTAAGTCACAAACAAAATTTATATTTATTAATTTTAGCGGGAATTACCAATGCAGTCGGTTACTATTTATTAGTTAAATCTTTTACATATTTACCAATTTGGCAGATTAATATGTTTTGGGCACTCATTCCACTTTTTGGAGGAATAGCTGGTTATTTTTTACTTGGCGAAACTCTTACTTTTAAATTCTTTATTGGCCTTATTATTGTCATTATTGGATTATTTATCGCCTTTAAATAGTTTGGAGGTGAACTTATGCCCGAGTGGACAATCTTTTTATTATCCGGAATGGCAGGTGGGTTACTAAGAGCTTTAGTTGGTCTTGTTAAATCACAGTCATTTCAACAAAAGAAATGGGAATACAAACCATTCTATTTCTGGGTTACTGTATTTACCGCAGCAGTTTTAGGTATGATTTCCGGAATCCTTGTCGAAACAAGTTGGAAATTGGCTTTTCTCGCAGGGTACGCAGGGTCAGATTTTCTTGAGTCTATGTATAAATTAAGTTTTGCGAAGTGGATTAAGTAATCTCACTTAATTTTCAAAGATTGTTTTCCGACTTGTCGTCTTTTAGCTTATCCTCGTTTATACCAATCTAAAGTGATAAAATCAGCTTATGCAAATAATCGATAACAAAACAATTAAAATGGCCGATGTAATCAATAACATTATTCCATTTGCCGATAATTTATTTTTCAGAACAGGCTACTTTTTCTTCTCAGGTTATAAAGAGATTTATAAGAATCTCAAAAATAAGAACCTAAAGATACTTGTGGGCAAAGATATTCAGAGAGGTTTAGGCGGGATAATTAACGAACTTTCTTACAATAATCTTAATCATAAACCGAAAAGTATAGTACGAAAAGAGTATTATGAGTCTTTAGTCAAAGTTTTCAACGATGTAAATGAAGTTGACAATAAGGAAACGGTCGAAGCATACCAAGTATTTAAACAAAAAATTCTTGATGGATCTCTAGAAATCAGGAAAACTGTTGATCCTGATCATTCCAAAGTTTATGTATTTGAAAATTCTGCTAATAATAATCAAAATGGAATATATTTAGGTTCAGTTATTAAAGGTTCTAGTAATCTTACTTTATCAGGTCTAAGAGGTCAAAATGAAGATAATGAAATATTTAAAGAAAATGATTATTACAATTTATATAAGAGTAAGTTTTTTGAACTATGGGAAACATCTATTCCTTTAGTCGATAAGGAAAACTTACCAATTTTTGAAAAGGAAGTTTTAAATAAAGTCTGGGTTAATCAGCTTCCTAAACCATATCATATTTATTTGAGAGTATTAGACGAATATTTTTCGTTGATTGAGGACAAAGATATTATTACCCCGGCTAAAATTACTAAAGACAAGATAAACTTACGTTATCAGGTTGATGCAATTCGCCAGGCTTTGAATATAATTAATAAACATGGCGGGGCAATAGTTGCCGATGTAGTAGGATTGGGTAAAAGTATAGTCGCCTCTTGCATAGCAAAAAATCTAGATCTACAAACTATAATCATTACTCCTCCTCATTTGAAACAACAATGGGAAGATTATAGGTTTGAATTTAGGTTTGATGCAAAAGTTTATGGGTCTGGATCTGTACTTAACGCAATTAATGAAAACAACGACGGACATCCACGACTTATTATTGTTGATGAAGCTCACAAGTTTAGAAATGAAGAAAAATCAATTTATGCCAATCTACATAGGTTATGTAAAGGTAATAAAGTAATACTTCTTACTGCGACTCCTTTTAATAATAATCCTAAAGATATTTTTGCTTTAGTAAAACTATTTCAGATTCCGGCAAAATCTACCATTCAAACTATAGACAATCTCAGTTTGAGATTTAAGGAATTAGTAAAACATTACAATCGTATTAAAAAACTGAAAAAAGTAGACGAAGACGGCCAAGAAATAAAAAATGAAATAAATACATTAGCAGCTCAAATTAGAGATCTTATTAGTCCGTTACTAATTAGGCGTTCAAGATTAGACCTGCAAAATATAAAAGTGTATAACGATGATCTAAAACTTCAGGGAATAGAATTTCCAGTAGTTAAACCTCCAAAACATATTGAGTATGACTTTGGTAAATTAAATGATTTATATGTAAAAACTCTTCAGTTTATAGTACCAGGTGAGAAAGAATATGGATTTAAAGGAGCAAGGTATAACGTTGTTGGATATATCAAAGACGACAAAAAGTTAGAAGAAGTAGCTAAAAGATTAAATATAGATTCAAGACTTATTAAAAACTCTCAAAAGTTTTTAGCTCAGTTTATGAAAAGGCTTCTTGTCCACAGATTTGAAAGTTCTATTGAGGCTTTCAGAAAGACTTTAGATAAAATGATCTTGTCGCACAAAAGAATTGAAGAGTGGTATAAGCGAGGATTTGTACCGATTTATAAAAAGGGCGACCTACCTGACATCGACGATTTTCCTGACGAAGACGGTGATGAAATTTGGCAAAAAATAAGCGAGATTTACGGTGATTTAGGGGAAAAAGGATTTGAATTGGTAAATACAGCAGATCTTGAACCTAATTATGTTAATGACCTTTACTCCGATATGAATATATTGATTCAGATTCAATCAATGTGGAAAAACTTTGATCCGTCTACAGATCCGAAGGTTGCAAAAATAAAAGAATTAATTACTAACAATCTGAATGAAAATCCCAAAAGGAAATTAGTAATATTTAGTATATATTCAGATACAGTAAATTATCTATATAGTCTAATTAAAGATTATTTTAGAATATTTAAATATTCATCAGAAGATTCAACTGTAGAAAATAGAAATATCATTAGAGAAAATTTTGATGCAGGATACATTAATCAGAAAAATAACTTCGACATTCTTATAGCTACGGATGCTATTTCTGAAGGGTATAATCTTCACAATGCTGGAATTATCTTCAACTATGATATCCCCTATAATCCGACAAGAGTCATTCAAAGAGTAGGAAGAATAAATCGTGTAAATAAAAAGGTTTATGATGAACTGCATATATATAATTTCTTCCCTTCACCTACTGGCGAGGAAGAAACTGGAATTCGCCGTATCTCAACTCTAAAAATAGACATAATAAAAGCTCTTCTTGGAGATGACACTAAATATCTTTCTGTTGATGAACTAGTGAAATCATATGATGAGAAATTTAATGATGAAATGAATAGAACAGAGGATATGTCCTGGGATACAAAATATAAAAATTTAATACTTTCACTAAAGGATTCCCCCGAACTAAAAGAAGCGCATAAAATTCCAATGAGAACAAAAATAAAAAGACTGAAATCATTTATAGAACGAGGTGTGTTGGTTTTTGGAAAGAAAGGAATGGACTATGCTTTCAAACTTGGAATATCAGATAAAGAAACGCTCGCAATTACAGCAGCTGAAGCACTAAGACTTTTTGAATCGGATAGTAGTGAAATTCCCCAAAAGATATCGGACACATTTTTTAGCATATATGAATATACGAAAAATAACTTGTTTATTAGAAAATCAGAGATTCCTAAAGATAGAGGATTGATAGAAGCAATAGAGAAAGTGCATTTACTAAAAGAACTCGTACCTGATCATAAAGATTATTTTGAAGATCTTGAATATGTTTTAAATGAATTAGGAGACTTACCAGCGAAATTTGCAAAAACTATTAGAGCTATAAGAAAAGAAAACTTATATGAAGAGGTTAAGGCTTTAATCAACGAAGTACCACACGATTACCTTCAAAAAATTATTCAGGAAGCTGATTCAATAGAAGAAGGTGAAGAATCACTGATTCTAGCTGAGGAGCTATGATTGATTTTAAGAAACCATATGATCGAATTGATTTTGAAACTTTCTTAAAATGGTTCATCCCCGATACAGTAATTAAAACTGAAGAAATTATCCCAAATAGAACTTACTCACTTATTAGAAAGATCACAAAAATTGGGAAAAGCGAGGCATTAGATTTAAACCTCTATGAGTTGGAACATGAAAATGAACATGATCCAAGAGTAACTTTATCAAAAGAATCATTCGCATTGATTAAAGATTATGGAGTGCATAGAGCTCTTATAATCTTTAAAAATAAAAAATCATTAAATTACCGCTTTTCGTTAATTACATTTGGATCAAAATGGGAATCAGGAACAAAAATTGAAAAAGAATTTTCTAATCCAAGAAGATTCTCTTTCTTCCTAGGTCCAGACGCAAAAGTAAATACCCCAACCAAATTTCTCATAAGTAAAGATAAAATAATGGATTTTAATGATCTCAAAAAGAGATTTTCAATCGAAGTAGTCAATAAAGAATTTTATAAAGAAATTTCACTATTATTTATAAAGTTAGTTGGAGGAACAATCAATATCGGGAAAAAGAAAACTGATTTTAAATCATTATTAAAATTACCTTCTATAATTGATAAGTCACAAGCGTGTTTAGAATTTGCTGTCCGACTTATCGGAAGAATATTATTCTGTTGGTTTTTGCGAGAGAAAAAAAGCCAAGTCGGACTATCTTTAATACCTAAAGAATTGTTATCTTTAGAAGCAGTTAAGAGTAATGAAAATTTTTATCATACGATTCTGGAACCGATCTTTTTTGAAGTTCTAAATAAACCGGTTAAATCCCGAATTGATGATTTTTCCAAAAACTCATTTTCTTCTGTACCGTATCTTAATGGTGGTTTATTTTATCCACAAAATGATGACTTCTACAAACGCAATAATGGAGATTATCAATCACAATATCGCAATACTCTAGTAATTCCTGATAATTGGTTTAAGGACTTTTTTAAAATTCTTGAAACATACAATTTCACTATTGATGAAAACACAAGCTATGATGAAGAGCTTTCCATTGATCCGGAGATGTTAGGGAGAATTTTTGAAAATTTACTTGCTGAAATTAACCCAGAAACTGGCGAGTCAGCTCGGAAGAGCACCGGAAGCTATTATACACCTCGTGTGATCGTAGATTATATGGTGGATGAAAGTATTCTTTTGTATTTAAAACAACAAACTAAAGTTAAAGAAAATAAACTAAAGGCAATGATAACTTATGATTTAGTAGATGATTCAAATTTCACCTATTCCTTAGAAGAAAAAGAGCAAATTATAAACTCTCTTGAGAGTCTCAAATTGCTTGATCCTGCTTGTGGTTCAGGAGCTTTTCCAATAGGTGCTCTTCAAAAGATCGTTTTTATATTACAACAAATAGATCCGGATGGAAAATTGTGGTTTAAAAAACAACAATTAAAAACTTCTCCTGAAATTAGAAGAATAATACAACGCGAATTTGAAAATCAAAATTTTGATTATATAAGAAAATTGGGAATTATAAGAGAAAATATTTACGGTATAGATATCCAGCCAATCGCTACAGAAATCTCAAGATTAAGATGTTTCTTAACTCTTGTTGTTGATCAAAAAGTAGATGATTCATCTGATAATAGAGGAATCGAACCTTTACCGAATCTAGATTTTAAATTCGTAACTGCAAATAGTTTAATTGGATTACCTCAACTAAATAATTCTTCGGATAAACCAAAACAAACGGAAATGTTCGATGATAGAGAAAAAATTGAAGAATTGAAAGCTATTCGTGAACAATATTTCACAGCATCTGGAATAGAGCGTGAACAACTTAAATCGGAATTTATAGAAACTCAAAAACAATTAATTTTTGACTTGGTTTCAGAACATGGGTACATGAGTTTATTTAAAGCTGAACTTACTCATAAACTTTCTAGCTGGGAACCCTTCTCACATAAATCAGCAGAATGGTTTGATCCGGAATGGATGTTTGGAATAAAAGATGGATTTAATATCATTATTGCTAATCCACCATATGTTGGAGAAAAACGTAAAAAAGAGTTATTTCAAGAAATTAAAAAGTCAACATATAAAAAATATTACCAAAAAAGAATGGATATGTATTATTTTTTTATTCATTTAGCACTTGATTTATTAAATGAGAATGGAGTTAGTTCTTTTATCACTACAAACTATTTCATAACTGCAACAAATGCAGATAAACTTAGGAGAGATTTAAAAACAAGAAGTATATTAAATAAAATGATCAATTTTAATGAATTAAAAATATTTGAATCAGCAATGGGCCAACATAATATGATAATTATTTTTACTAAAAAAATTGCTGATTATACTTCAGTATATACCTGTGTGACCCAACAAAAAGGATTAGCTACGCATGATTTATTACAACAAATTTTAACTTCTAAAGCATCAAATACAAATTATTATAAAGTTAAGCAAAGTGATATTTATGATGGCGATGAATGTTATATAAGATTAGAAGGCGCTGGAAAAGATGATAATTATATGAACAAGATATTTGAGAAATTAAAAATAAATAACTGGCTATTAGGTAATATTTGTAATATTGATTCTGGTATTCAAACAGGTATAGATAAAGTTACAAATAAACATATTGAAAAAAGTTTGATTGGGAAAAACCATTTAAATAACGGCGTATATATATTGAATAAAGATGAGTTAAGTAAAATTGGGCTTAATAATAAAGAAAATCAAATTATTAAACCGTGGTTTAAAAATTCAGACATAAAACAATATTACATTCCGAAAGAAACAGATAAGTTCTTAATATATGCAACAAGAGATCTTAACATTAAAGAGTATCCAAATATCTTTCAGCATTTGAAGAAATATAATACATTAATAAATAATAGAGCGTCAGATAGAGGTGAAATTCAGGCTGCATTAAAGCTAGGTAAGTGGTGGGTTGTTTTTGTAGCCAAAAATAAACAAATTTTCGTTTCGGAAAAAATAATTTGTCCCCAAAGATCTATTATTAATGTTTTTGCTTATAGTAAAGATGAATATTTTGCTAGTAAGGACGTATATTTTATAACTAAAAAGTTTAATGATATATCTTTAAAATATGTCTTAGCACTCTTAAATTCAAAATTATATTACTGTTGGTTATATTATCGTGGAAAAAGAAAAGGTGATAGTCTTGAACTTTATGCAAAACCATTATCTGAAATTCCGATCAAAACAACCTCTATTCTTAATCAGAAACCATTTATCGAAATAGTTGACAAGATTCTTACTAATACAAACACAAGTGATTATCTCGCCAGTTCAGAGAAACAGGCAAAAGTTAAAGACTATGAACAACAAATAGATCAGTTGGTTTATAAACTCTACGGCCTAACACCGGAGGAAATTAATATTGTAGAGGGAAAACGAAACTGAAGATAATATGGCAACTTTAAATAAACTCAATAATTGGTATCAAATAGATTTTAAAATAGAGGGAAGCGCTAAAATGACATTGCAAAAAATTGCAAAACTTATTTATGCTTTGAAAAGGCAAACGCTTATCAATAAATGGTTCTATCTATTCGAAAATACAAATATTCGTATTAGATTTAATTCAACAAAACCCTCAGATTTGGATGCAGTTATTTCCGAGCTTGCACAACAATTCGGACTGGTTGGTGTACCTGAAAAACCCTTTGAACCGTATACCGAGAGCACTGATATGTTTGCGAGTCTGGCTATAGTAGAGACATTTGCTAATGTAATGTCTGAGTTATCCGAATTCACAATACAAAGGTTTGAAAATAAAGTTCATTTTAGTAATTATAGGTTAGTGGAAAGGCTTTCGCATTGTATTTTTAATAATGTTTATGGTTTACCGACAGAGGAGTATTTTTTATTGAAAAGAATTTTAGAGCGAATTGGAGGCAACCTTGATAATCTAAACGATAATCCGGAGCAAACGGTGTTAGATGATAGCCTAAAAATAAGTACGACCCAAGAGATAACGATTAAAATAACAGCCCTAAAAGTTCCAACAAAATAAAGTCTTATGACATTACACAAGGATGTTTTCAAACAACACATATGGGAATTTTTCTGCGACGACTTAGAGAGTTGTTTGTCAGTATCAAAACTTAAACAAGCCGGTGACACTCGTTTTAAGGGCGGTCTAAACTTTACTGCCTGTCTGACGATATTGTCTGTTATTGAGATGTGCTCAGGTTATTACAAAGGAAAAGATACAAATAGCGATACTGTGGCTGACTTTTTAACCGAGTATTTTTCTAAATATTTTGATAGTTTCAAGGATTGAAACTTCTCTAAACTATTTTATACCGTTTTTAGGCATGGTTTATCTCATCAATGGTCTCCCAAAGCATTGGCCATTGATATGAATTTTCAAGATAGTTACTTCCTAAAAAAGGTTAAAACTGAAAATGAAGAAATTCTTTTCTTAAACATTCCAGATTTTTATGAATATACAAAAAGTGCACTCAAAGATTACGAAGAAGAATTAGACAGAAACGAAAGCTTAAGGGAAATATTTAAAAAGAGATACGATCAAATTGTTAGCTTGGATTATGGACAAATGCGGGTTTTAAGAAGCAAATTCTAGCTATGGACAAAGTAAAAAAGTGGCAAAAAGAAATTGAAGTAATTACTGGCGATGTTGAAGATTTACTTTATAGCAAGTACCAGGCCGAGGAATTAGAAAAAATAATTAGAGCAAACCCATTTGTGCAACAAAATATTAGTTCTTTTTGGGAGCATTATAAACTGAACTATACTTACTTTATTGTTTCAAAAATTTGGCATCAGATAGATGAGGATACACGATCACTTAGTCTAATAAACTTACTTAAGGATTTATTGACTAATCATAGAGTTATTACTAAAAGCTGGTGGGTTTCACAAGGCTCCAATGCGTTGTCGTCTTCAACTTTTGAAGAAGAATTCGGAAAGGGAGATAATCTTGACCTCAATCTTGTATGTGAAGATATACAAAGCTTAAAGGATTCCACAAAGGAAATTAAAGAATTTCGCCATAAACAAGTTGGGCACAAAGACAATAGCGGTAAGTTTACCTCTAACATCAGCTACACGAAAATAAAAGAAGCGATTGGTCAAATAGAGAAGCTAGTAATAAAGTATCAATTGCTTTTAACTCAATCAGGCTACGAATCATTAACTCCCGTGCCTGATGATTGGCAGGTAGCTTTTACAAAGGGATGGATTAACAACGAAAAGTAGCTTAAGGTGCGAAAAATGAATAAATATAAGTATTCAGACTTATTACTTTATAAGAAGAAAATCAAGGATTTGTATAGCAATCTTGGGCTAAATTTCGATGATTCTAATAGGATAAGTAAATATTTTAAATATTTAGGAGAAATCGAAAAATCGAGAAATCTGGATAAAGACAAGTTTCATGTGTTAATCCAGAAAAATAAAGCGAAGTATTACTATAGCCAGTTCTATGTACTTGAGATATGCAAGATAATCGACGCTCTTCAAAATACCAAAATAGATAATAACATCCTAAAAGTGAAACTAACACATTTGGCTAAGGGAACCTACCTACTTTCAGAGGAAGATATCAATAACACGCAAGCTAGGGATACAACTTTTGAACTTAGTTTATTTTCTTTTTTCTATGCTAGGAATCTACGAGTTAAGCTTGGAAGATCCAATCCGGATTTACAGCTTTCAACAACTAACTTTACTTATAACATCGAGTGTAAAAGACCATATTCGATGAAGTCTCTAGAAAAGAATATTAGAAAAGCCTTAAAACAACTGAGAAAAACGCAAAATTCTGTTGGTATTCCAACCATGGCTTTATCACTTGAACAAATCATATTAGGAGACGATTTGATCCTTGACAGTAAAGATGAACAATCAGCTCTAGCTTTTCTGAATGCTTTGCTTAGCCAATTTTATCAAAATAACTTAGCTATGATTAGAAAAATATGTAACGACGAACCCTGTTTAATACTTTATTGTTTGTCTTGCCTTACTGGGTTTAAGACTGATATTCCAATGACACATACAACTTTTATTGTTGGAAATATTTATAATTTTGATCAAAATTTATCAGCCAGTATACATAAAGATTTGCAAATTATGCTGCCATCTAGAGACTAAGCATGATAAATATACTTGAAAGACAATTTGATAGGTTGGCGAAGAAGATTAAAGAGAGATCGAGTACACTTCTTAAAGGGCTAGGCGCTTATTTCAAGCGCCTTCTTTTTCCCTTGTATCTTTTTCCTATAAAACTTGTTACCTATACCGCTTATTATCTGGTTAAGTTTTTAATCAAGTTTATATTTGCCTTTATCGGCCTGATTTTTGAAACATTTATTTTTCCCTTCAAAAGTCTTAAAAACTTTTTAAAGTCAATTTTTATTCTCGGAATCTTCATTTATCTAGTTGCTTCGCTTTTTGTGATTGCTGATTATTTGACCAACCAATATGGCTATATCGGTAAGTTCCTTTGTTCATTTGGGGTGCGGGATAAAATGATAAATTCAGTCGTTCGCGTGGTTGGCGGTTATTCGGAGGGGACAGGCTTTTTTGTTGCTCCCGACCAAGTGATAACCAACTTCCATGTTATCGCCGATGAGCCTAGTCCGAAGATTATTTTTCCTGATGGTAATTTTGTAACACCAGTGAAAATTCTCGGAAATAAAGAGGTTGACTTGGCGATTCTGTTTACCGAAAAACCACACCACGATCTAGTGTTGCCGCTACCGGATAGAATCGCATTTCGCGCAGATGAGCCACTTGTTGCCACTGGCTATGCTTTGGGAACGGATTTAACCGGCAAGGCAACAACTCTTAAGGGAAGGTTTATTGATTTTAGAAAGTCCAAGCAAATGCCCATTGGCTACATTCAAACCGATATTAGCCTTGTTAAAGGCATGAGTGGTGGCCCGCTAGTAGATCAATGCGGTAGTGTAGTTGGAATTAATACCATTAGTCTTGCCGGATTGTCACTATTTATCAATGCAGACTGGGCAAAAACGGTAATACCTGATTTTACCGACCAGAATATTACAAAAATCGAAGTTGACCCATCTGTTTCGCCGGAAGAAGCAGTCAAAGCTTTTTATACGTATCTCAAAGCCAGGAGAATGGAAGACGGCTTTAACTTGTTAAGTGAAGAGTACCTTAAAAAAACCAACTTCGAAGAATGGACAAATCGATTTACCGATATATTAGATGTTGACGTTATCAAGTCCGAGAAATTTGAAAATACTAACGATACCGCCTTTGTGAAATTCTCAACTAAAAACTGGGTGGACGGGGAAGCAGAAATGCACTTTTACGAAGGAATCTGGCAAACTATCAAAGAAGATGGAGTTTATAAAATGTTCAAAAGTAAAATTTTAGAGGTAGAAAACCCTACTTGGGACTGGTTTTTTGAGTAGATAGTTGATCATAAACAAATAAATAAAATCTATTGAGCAATTAGTTTGTTCGTTTGAATGAAATATATATTTATTTGTTCAATAATATGATTTTGGTAAATAAAGCGGCGAAAATTTCTCAAAAGAAGATTGAAGAAGCGAACCCGCGAAGCGGGTGAGCTAATACAATGCGCCTGTCCTCCTCTGGTGGAAACCCCGCCGTCAGGCGGGGTGAGCAACATTTGTTGTAATGTAGCAATTCATTTTCCCCTCATACCTCTTTTTCTTGCTACATTATTTATTAGGCATTATTGATGAAGTGATTCCGAGCCGTGTTTTGGACTTGTACCAAGTTCCGACTTGTCGGGGCCGCCCGCAGGGCGGCCCATGGATTTAGCGCCTCACCACGTACTTTTTTGTTGGGAAGAAAAAAGAGCCGAAGATTTAAGTGACCCCTTGCGATATAAAAAATCCCTCTCCGGCCGCAGAGGGAACTTTGCCCAAACGAAAAAGAATTTTTGCCACAGTTTGTTTTAGACAATCATCTTGATAATATTTTCCTACTCTATATATTAAGGATGTACTCAAACAATCTTGCGGTTTTTTAACGGCCGTTTCGGACAGATCCGCAAGGGTTTGAGTACACCGGAGCGGCCGTTTAAATTATGCAAACTATTAGTATCCCTCAAAAATTCTTTTTATATGCTCGCAAGTCTACAGACGTAGAAGATAAACAAGTGCGGTCTATTGAAGATCAGCTTATTGAAATTCGTGAATTTGCTACTAAAGAAGGTATTTCAATTCAAGAGGAATTTATTGAAAAACAATCAGCCAAAATACCTGGAAGACCTATTTTCAATTCAATGATTGAGAAAATTGAAAAAGGTCAAGCTTCCGGTATTTTAGCTTGGAATCCGGACAGACTTGCTCGCAATAGTGTTGATGGAGGAAGAATAATATATCTAATTGATACAGGTAAAATCAGATTTCTCAAATTCCCGACATTCTGGTTTGAGCCCACACCCCAGGGAAAGTTTATTCTTAATTTGGCGTTTGGGCAAAGCAAATATTATGTGGATTCCCTCTCTGAAAATACCAAAAGAGGACTTCGCCAAAAAGTTAGAAGGGGTGAGCGCCCCGGAATTGCTCCAATTGGCTATTTAAATAATAAATTAACCAAGAAAATCGATATTGATAAGAAAAAAGGTCCAATTTTAGCTCTTGCCTTTGGTATTTATTCCCAAAATGAATCAAGACTTGAAGATATTTCAAACTTTTTGGCTCGAAATGGTATTTTCTCAAGAGGTAATAAAAAACTTAAAAGGGACAGAATTAAATACATTCTTTCAGATCCGATCTATACGGGACTTTTTAGATTCAGTGGTGAATTGCATGAGGGAATCCACAAACCAATCATTTCAAAGAAACTTTTTGATAAGGTGCAAATGGTGTTAAAAGACAGAAGTAAGCCTGTTCATATCAAGGAAAACGGCAGAATTCCAAAGGCTTTTACCAGGCTTCTTCACTGTGGCGAATGCGGAATGATGATAACAGCTGAAATTAAGACAAAGTTTTATAAGGAAACCAATCATTCCGCTACCTACATTTATTACCGTTGTTCTAAAAAGTCCCAGATTCAGGATTGCAGACAAAGTTATATCCGTGAAGAAGCCTTAAACAGCCAATTATCAGATTTAATTCAAAAAGTTTCTTTACCACAGGATTGGAAATATAAAATTTTAAATAATCTAAAAATAGAAGAAAAAGATTCTTCCCAATCCTGTGCTGCGTTTGTTCAAATGAAAAAAATTGAGGTTGAAGCTATAAACCTAAAGCTCCAGCGCCTTTTAGATTCATATCTTGATCAGATTATTGACCGCAATACTTACTTAAATAAGAAGGCTGAATTGTTATCTCAAAAAAAGACATTCGAAGAAAAAATTAATACATTTGAACAAACGCAAAATGCTTGGCTCGGACCCATGAGAACATGGGTTATAGAAGCAGCTGATGCTGCAAATATCGCAAGGGGTAATGATCTCTCAAAGAAAAAGGTATTACTTAAAAAAATCTTCGGTTCGAACCTTTACCTTTCCAACAAAAAAGTCCGTGGCGCGGCGCTAAATCCATGGGCCGCCCTGCGGGCGGCCCCGACAAGTCGGAACTTGGTACCGCCAGCGGGAATCGAACCCGCGATTTTCAGGTTGAGAACCTGACGTCCTAAGCCACTAGACGATGGCGGCAAATATGTTTTTTCTATTATACTTGCCCTTTTGAGATATTGACAATAGCCTCAGCAAGGAGTATAGTTTAGCAATTCAAACATTAATTCCCCAAATTATTTATCACTGCGGGGGATTTTTTTGATTTACACCTGAAGCTATGATACCTAATAAGAAAATATTGTTAACCAAGGACGGCCTTAAAGAGCTTAAGGAAGAATATCAGCAATTGCTTGAAGGCAAGAGACCTGAGGCTGTAGTACGCTTAAGTAATGCCCGAAGCGAAGGAGATCTGACTGAAAACAGCGAGTATACTGCTGCTAAACAGGATTTAGCCTTCATCGACGGCCGTATAGCCGAGCTAAAACTAATCATTTCTGAGGCTAAAATTGTCAACTCGCACTCCAGGAAAAAAGTGGATGTAGGCTGCAAAGTTACTCTTCATGTCAACGGAAAAAGAGAAATATTTACCATAGTTGGTGAGTGGGAAGCTGATCCTTTGCAGAAAAAAATTTCCCATAGTTCTCCTTTAGGTAAAGCCTTATTGGGTAAAAAACCCGGTGATAAAGTTGAAGTGGAAGCCCCAGCCGGCAAGATTTTTTATAAAATTCTCCACATTGACTAATAGATCTAAAATAATCATAAATATGCCGGCGCAAGCCGGCTTTTTTAATACTAGAATATAATTATTATACAAATTATATTAATGTAAGAGTATTCAATTTATATTTATTATGGCAACCTTAGATATTTTAATAAAGACCAGGTTGGATAAATTGGACAAGCTTAGATCGCTGGAAATAGATCCATTTCCGTCTACAGTCGAAAGAAAAGATAAGATCGCAGATGCCCGTAATAGAATCGGAAAGGAAGCTAAAGTTATAGGAAGAATTATTGCTTACCGTCATCAGGGGAAAATTGCCTTTTTAGATATTATTGACGGCAGCGGGAAAATTCAAACAGTTTTAAAAGCTGATATCCTGGATATTAATTTAATTAATCTCATACCTCTTATTGATATCGGGGACTTTATCGCTGTTCAGGGGAAAGTTGATAAGACAGCCTCTGGTGAAATATCCGTTTTTGCCTATAATTTTCAAATAATAGCCAAATCAGTAAGACCCTTGCCTGATAAATGGTATGGATTAAAAGATATTGAAGAACGCTACCGGAAAAGATATCTTGATATGATTCTTAACGCTGATGTCAGTAAAAGACTGGAAGTGAGAAGTAAAACAGTTCAGGCTTTTCGTGATTTTTTTAATAATAAAAATTATCTTGAAGTTGAAACACCTACATTACAGCCGGTTTACGGCGGAGGCTTTGCCCGGCCTTTTATAACTCACCATAACGCACTCGATGCGGACTTTTACCTGCGTATTTCCGATGAAATGTATTTGAAACGGTTGATAGTAGGCGGATTTGAAAAAGTCTATGAGATTACCAAAGTATTCCGTAACGAAGGTGTCGACCATGAACATAATCCGGAATTTACAATGTTTGAAGCTCAAATTGCCTATGAAGATTATCACTACGGTATGGATATAGTGGAAGAATTGTTGGAATATGTAACCCAAAATGTTCTGGGCAAACTAAAAGTAATATACCAGGATAAGGTATTGAATTTTGCCCGGCCGTGGAAACGCTATCGTCTTGTAGAAGCAGTGAAAAAATATACACCTCTGGACCCGATGCAATGGAAAACGGTTAATGAAGCTAAAAAAGCAGTTCTCGGAAATAAAATTTCCGACGAATTAACCGCTGAAATGAATAAAATGCGGAGTCTGGGTGAAGTCATGGCATTTGCCTTTGAAGTTTTTGTTGAAAAACAGCTTATTCAGCCAACAATAATATATGATTATCCGATAGAAGTTTCCCCATTGGCCAAAAAATGCGAGGATCCCCGCTTTACTCAAAGGTTTGAAATGTTTATCAACGGATTAGAAATAGGAAATAACTATACGGAACTTAATAACCCCGTCGACCTTAAACAGCGGTTTATTGAAGAAAAAAAGAGAGAAGAGGCCGGTTTTGAAGAAGCACATCAGACTGATTATGATTATTTGGAAGCTATCGAACACGGTTTTCCCCCGGCTTGCGGTTTGGGTATAGGTATGGATCGGGTTGTTATGCTTCTCACTAACACTCCGTCTATTAAAGAAGTCATACCTTTTCCGACCCTTAAACCGGAACAAAAAGCAATTATCAGAAAAACTGCCGCACCTGTTACAGGTGAAGTCATTTCTCTTGATCCGCAATTTACTTCACAATATCCGTCCGCGTGTATTGGATATGCTGTAATACGTAATATTACTGTCAGGAAAAAAGATGATTCACTCGAAGACGAAAAAAATACTGTCTTGAAATTAAATAAAAATCTGACCCAGGAGAAGATCGATACCTTTCCTGAAATTCAAAGTTACCGGCAAATGTATCAAAAGATGAATGTGGATTTGCATTCCCGGCGTCCGAGTCCGGAAGCGTTGCTTCGCAGAATCGCTCAGGCGAAAGGATTGTATACGGTTAATACATGTGTAGATGCCTATAACTTAATTGTCATAAAAAACCGGGTGAGTTTAGGCGCTTTTGATTTGGATAAAATGGTTTTGCCGGTTATGGTAAAAGTTGCTCAGCACGGAGAAACTATAGATCTTTTAGGAGTTGAAGGGGCTACTCAAATACAAAAAGGAGAAGTAATTTATAGCGATCAAATAGGCCCCTATAATCTGGATTATAATTATCGGGATGCAGAAAGAACAAAAATAACCGATAAAACGAAAAACATAATTCTTAACGTTGATGGAATTTACGATATAGATGAAAAAATGGTGAATAAATCCCTAGAAGAAGCAATTGACACAATTACAAAATATTGCGGAGGGGAAGTAACCGATGCCGGTATAATTACGGCGGACGGGAGAAAGTTAAAAATCAGTAAATTCATTAAATCGGATGTAAAGTATGATTACAGGCAAAGAAAAATAGTAGCAGTTATAAATCGCGATTTGGATAAAGGGAGGGCATCAAATGCCCTGGGTCATATGTCTCTGTCTGCTGGCAGGTATTTGGATCAGTCATGGATGGGGGATCCTCTCTTAAAAGATGCAGATGGAAATGTCCATCAAGGTATATCAAAATACCCGTTTGTTATTCTGGGAGCCACATCTGCACAAATAAAAAATATTGTCGTAAAGGCAAAAAATATGGGAATTTTTTGTGTGGATTATCCGGAGGTGATGTTTGATACGGGCACCGATGAAGATTTAACACAAGCGCTTTCCAAGATAAAAGAAAAAGATCTTGTTTACCATGCCGTGCTATTAGCGGGAAAAACCAAGGATTTAGCATTCTTGACTCGGGATTTGAAACTGTATAAATAAAAGGTTCTTTATGACCAGACAACAAGCTCTTGAATTGCTTCATACGCATATGCAAAATGCCAATCTGCGGCGTCACTGTTATTCCGTTGAAGCAGTAATGAGAGCATTGGCCAAACATTTTGGGGAGGATGAAGAACTCTGGGGAATTGTCGGACTCCTTCATGACGGTGATTATGAGGAAGTCAAAGAAAATCCTGAACTTCATACAATTAAAATGGCCGGGTGGTTAAAGGAGGCAGGAGAAGCAAATAAAGAATTGTTAAGCGCTATTCTTTCTCACAATTACTCCCATACCGGACAAAACCCGCCTCATAACAATCTTGAGTGGGCACTTTTCTGCTGTGATGAATTGACCGGTCTGATTGTAGCTGTTGCCCTGGTTAAAGGCAGGAAACTGAAGAATGTCACGGTTGACTCCGTCCTTCATAAGTTCCCGGTTAAACACTTTGCCGCCGGAGTCAACCGCATCCAAATAGAAATGTGTCAGGAAAAATTAAATCTGAAACTGCCAGATTTTATAGATCTTGCCTTAAAAGCAATGCAGTCAATAAGTTCGGAATTAGGATTATAAGCTGTTCCTTTGAGTTCGGATGAAAAAAATAAGCGTTTCGGCCAAAGTCAACAATGACGGATTTAGCATCCTTCTCAATATGCAGAAATATAACCACTGTTATCCTTTTAAAATCTGGCAAAATTACCCAAACTTATTGAAATTGCCGTTGGCGGAAACGGCAGCTTATTTTTTCACCCATAATTTACCTGCCTTTCAAAAAGTAAAATTAGACTACCGTTTTCCGCCGCCTGCAGCTTATTCACTTTACGTTCACGGATTGGTCTATTCTCTTCTGGAAGTTTCCTGCTATAAAAAATCTACCGTTTCTGCTCTCAAAAAATCATTTAACAGCAGTTTTAGTTTATCCTTCACCGGGGTTCCCCATTGCTATCCGCAAATAAAAATTGATGATCCGGATAAAAAAAAGGCGGTTATCCTTTTTACTTTCGGTAAAGACAGTCTTCTTACCCTGGCTTTAACGGAAGAATTGGGCTTGAAATCGGAACTTTTTTTTATGGACGAACCCCAAAGCCCTTATGAACTACAGGCCAGGGATAAATTTAAAGGTGAATTTAGCCGTCAGTTTAAAACAAAATTAAACATTATCAATCTGGAAGTTGGGAATCTTCGCCAATTTGGTGGCCAGATGTGGGGTTGGGATCTGATTATTATGGAATACCTTCTGCTGTTATTACCCTTTATCAGGTACAGCCGCGCGGCTTATTTTTTTATTTCTAATGAACATAATAATGATGAAATCGAGACGGATAAGGAAGGTTTTTTAACCTACTACCGTTACGAGCAGTCATCCCAATGGACTCTTAACCTCAATCATTTATTGCGTCTTTTTGCCTCAAAAGCGCATGCCTCCAGCCTGATAGAACCCTTATATGAATTTTTAGCCGTTTATATTCTCCATCACCGTTATCCCGCTTTTGCCCGCTATCATCTATCCTGCTGCGGAGATGATGAAAAATCAGCCGTAAAGCGTTGGTGCGGTGTTTGTTTTGCCTGCACCAGAATGTATCTTTTTCTCCTTTCTTTCGGCATCGATCCCGAATTTGTCGGATTTTATGAAAATTTACTTAAAAAGGATAAAAGTAAATATTATGGTAACTTGTTTGAGAAGAACAGGATTTCTGATTGGCCTCAATTTCTGAATAGTAATGCCGAAATATTATTGGCTTTTTATTTAGCCTATCTTCGGGGGAATAACGGCGAGCTTATGATCATATTCAGAAAAAAGTATCTATTCAGGGTGGAAAAAAACATAAAATTATTGATGGGTAAAGTTCTTCGTCTGTATTCAACCGAGAGCGTTCCCGGGGAATTAAAAAATAGACTGCTCCCAATCTATAAATCCGAGCTGGAAAATCTCAAAAAGGAGATCAGATTACTTTCCGCAGTTCATGCCGGTAAATATTGACAACTCGGGTTTTTAATTCCGAAGGTATGGTTTTGGTTGAGTGAATGCCGAAATATTTTTGCCTTAATCTCCTTTCATTTTTTCTGGCAAAATTGAGGTATTTTCGGGCAAAGGAAGTCATTACCGGTCCTTTATGGTTATTTCTGTATGCCATAAACATGGCCAATATTTGTTCTTCGCGTCCTGCCTGACTCTGATCATACCCGAAATCCTTAATCTTATTGGAATTAAATATTGAGTATAAAGGATGATATTTGTCCCTTAACAGATTTCTTTTAAAACCGACCGTTTTGGGAGAAATGTCATTAGCTAAAAGAAAGATGTATATCCTGGCACATTTGGAACATGACTCACACCATCGGCCGGTGTGTTCCGGCTTATGCTGAAGGTCGCAGGAACTTTGGTATTTTGCAATACTGGGATATCTTCTGTGGAGTATTCGTTCAATGGCAATCTCATGAATGGGTTCCAATAGAGATCCGATGGATAATGAGTTGCCTCCGATGATGGAGGTCATCAGGGAATTTTGCAGCAGCCAGGAATGCGACTGCTCAAAAACCGGATTGTATCTAAACCCGTCACTGTCAACTACTGTATCATTACAGCTTTGTTCGTTGGAAAAAAGGATATAGCCTGCCCGGCTGTAGTAGACGTATGGCAGCAACATCAGTGAGTACTGGGTAAGTTGCATTTCCCATCCTATCCAGCCGTCGTCCGGCTCCCGTAATACGCCTATGCTGTTTCTTAAAAAAGATATTCGCGTCCGGAATTCTTTTTTAAATCCTTCTGCTAAAAGTTTTTTTATTACTTCCTCATAAGGTGAATAAGGTTCGGCGATAAAAATCGGATGAATGGTCAAATTCAAATCCCTTGCAATGGCAAAAGTTAACAGTGAATCTTTGCCGAAGGTAAACGGCATGACAGCACAATCCTCATAACTGGTCCGGTTATAAGGAGGAATGTCTGTTTTTTTATTGGAATAAACGTATTCCACATCATATAGCCTTCTTAAAAGATTGGAGGTTACCCGGAAATCTCCTCCGTCCTGCATGACCGCTGTAGAGGGTAATGCCTGGGAAAAGCCTTTATAAAAAAATGCTTCCGACAATGGAACCGGCAGGTTATACTGCATTTTCTTAAGAGAGTCAAAAAGGTATGGCAAGTGGTAAGTCATAGAGAAAGCAATATTCTGAGTGAGTATCTTTCTGTGTGTTTTGGGAAAACGGTTCCATATTGAAGGGGGATATCTTAAACGGAAAATTTTATTGTTGACAACCACCTGAATGCCGAAATCTTTAACCTGGGCGGAAATTTTAGCCACCCCATTAACTTTAATTCTCGAAAGTTTCGATTTTGGTTCAGAAATTTTTTCTAATTGTGGGAAATCGGTAATTGTCGAAGGCGAAGCTATCCCGGCAGGATATTTCATGTTATATCTGTAAAAATTAGGTATTTTAATTTATTATAATAAGTCATAAATAATGGTTATTTATACATAACATTATTTTTACCATATTTGTCAAGTTTATTTTTAAACCGGAGCTTTATATAAGGATTTTAATTAATTCTGCTTTTTAAAAAAAATGAAATTTTCATCAATTTTTTTTCCGAAAATTATCGCCGATTTTAAATCCGATATTAATAAAAATATTCAGGTTGTCCAAAAAAGAGGCCGAAAAGTGATTTATGTGGATGGAGCCGAACAGACAGGGGGGACCATCACCGGCATGTGGCAAAAAGCTCTGTCAAATGTCAAAAGTTCCCGCCTCAGCGGGATCCCGCAAGCGGCGGGACAAATGTCAAATGTCCAAAACGCCCTAGTTTTAGGTCTGGGAGGCGGTGATATTATCAGGCTTCTTCACCGGGTAGATTCGCAAATTAAAGTTACCGCCGTTGATATAGATCCGGTTATGATTAAAATCGCCCGTGATTTATTTGGTATTAGAAACTCAAGTAACTTAAAGATCCATAATCATGACGCTCTATATTATCTTCTTTTAAACAGGGAAAAATTTTCGCTTATCGTGGTTGATCTGTTTATTGGCTATAAAAATCCGCAAAAATTCAGAAGTCCAAGATTTTTGAACTTGCTGCAAAAAAGTCGTCAAAAGAACGGATTGATTCTATTTAACAGTCATTATCATTCCGATTTTAATAATGAATTCGAAGAATTTCATAACCTGTGTACACAGATTTTTTCCACAGTCGAGATAATTATCAATTACCCGTACAGCAAAATACTTCTTCTGAAATAGCCATAAATACCTGATTTTTCAGCTTAAAGCATGGTACAATAAAGACCTCTATGCTTAAATTTCTGGGCAAACTTTTTGACTCCAATCAGAAGGAGATAAACAGATTATCCGTCTTAGTGACTCAAATCAATCAGGAGGAAGAAAAAGTCGTCAAACTCAAAGACGAAAATTTTAAGGAAGAAACTGCTATCTTAAAAAGCCGCTTATCTGAAGGTCAAGCATTGGATGACCTGCTGTCCTATGCTTTTGCCCTGGTTAGGGAAGCGGCCAGCCGCACTATTGGGGAAAAACCTTATGATGTCCAAATGATGGCAGCCTTAACTTTACACCGCGGGGCTGTTGCCGAACAGAAAACAGGCGAAGGTAAAACCCTTTCTGCCATTCCTGCTTTATATCTTAATGCCCTCACCGGAAAAGGAACGCATTTGGTCACTGTTAATGATTATCTGGCCAGACGTGATTGCGGTTGGATGGGTCCAATTTTCCACCTTCTCGGTTTATCGGTTTCGGCCATGATCCACGACCAATCTTTCATCTATGATCCCGATTATATCGATAAGAGTGCTACCGATTGGCGTTTGAGGAATTTGCGTCCAGCAGCAAGAAAAGAGGCCTATCTGACTGATGTCACATACGGTATAAATAGTGAATTCGGTTTTGATTATTTAAGGGATAACATGGTCTCGGATGTTTCCCAATTAGTTCAGCGCGGTTTTCATTACGCCATAGTTGATGAGGTCGATTCGGTTTTAATTGACGAAGCCAGAACACCCCATATTATTTCTGCTCCCGATACCGAACCGACTAGAAGATATTATGATTATGCCAAAATAGTTGAAAGATTGTCTGCGGAAACCGATTTTGTCATTGACGAAAAACTCCATACTGCTCATTTTACTGAAAGTGGTATTGGCCAAATAGAAAAAATAATGGGTGTACCCAATCTCTACGAGAAGGAATTTGCAACCGTTCATCACCTGGAAGCTGCCCTTAAAGCCAAAACTCTCTTTAAGAGTGACAAGGAATACGTTGTTAAAGATGATCAAGTTATTATTGTTGACGAGTTTACCGGCCGTCTTCTTCAGGGTCGCCGTTTTTCAGAAGGGTTGCACCAGGCGATTGAAGCCAAAGAAGGTGTGACTATCCAGCAGGAATCAAAAACGCTGGCCACCGTCTCTCTGCAGAATTATTTCCGTATGTATCAGAAATTAGCCGGCATGACCGGAACGGCCGCTACCGAAGCCGAGGAACTCCATAAAATCTATAATCTTGATGTGGTTGTCATCCCTACCAATCAACCGATGATAAGGCATGATTTACCTGATTTGGTCTATAAAACGCCACGGGGAAAATTTAATGCGGTAGCCCAGGCAATCTCAGAAATACATAAAACAGGGCAGCCTATACTTGTCGGTACCACTTCAATAGAAAAGAACGAACTTTTATCAGAATTGCTCCAAAGGAATGGTGTTCCGCATGAACTTCTTAATGCCAAAAATCATGAAAGGGAGGCAACCATTATAACCGATGCCGGTAAAAAAGGCGCTGTTACTGTAGCCACCAATATGGCCGGCCGCGGAGTAGATATTATATTAGGCGGTGCTCCTCCTAATAAATATCTTTTGGAAGATAAAATTTCCCAAAAAGAATTTAACCAATTACATTCCGATTGGGAAAAAAGTCATAAGGAAGTAGTCAAACTGAGTGGATTGTTTGTTATAGGAACTGAAAGGCATGAATCAAGACGCATTGATAATCAGTTAAGGGGTCGGAGCGGCCGTCAGGGTGATCCCGGCACCAGTCGTTTTTATGTTGCCCTTGACGATGACATTATGAGGTTATTTGGCGGTGAACAGGTAGCAAAACTTATGACGGTTTTTAAGCTCCCCGAAGATGTTCCCCTCGAACACGGCATGGTCACCAGAGCCATCGAACAAGCCCAGGTTAAGGTAGAGGGATTTCATTTTGATACCCGTAAACACCTGGTCGAATATGACGATGTTTTAAATAAACAAAGGGAAATCATCTATGGTCTGAGACATGAAGTAGTTGAGGGTGACAATTTGAAAGATATGATTGTGGAAAAAATTAAGTTCCAAATCGAAAATATCGCCAATACCTACGCCGCCGAAGGTTATTCCCAAGATGAACTGACCAAAGTAGTGGCTGAATTTTCAGATATTATCCCTTTTGATCCCTCCTCCCGGCAGGAAATCCAGAAGCATTTAATAACTGCCAAAACTCCGGATAAGATCACTCAATTATTATCAAAAATAATCAGCGATACCTATCAGGCACGGGAAAAACAATTGTCGGAACCTGTCATTCGTCAGGTAGAAAGATGGGTCTGTCTTTCTGTTGTCGACAATTTTTGGATGGATCATTTGGATGCCATTGATGATTTAAGGGAAGGTATTGGGCTTCGTGGATACGGCCAGTTGGATCCCTTGGTTGAATATAAAAACGAGGCCTTCTCCATGTTTGAAAGGCTGGTTTCCTCAATCGATTACGAAATTGCCCACCGCATTTTTAAAGTTCAGGTGCAATTATCTCCCGATCAGCTTTCTGCAGTCAGGCGAGAGCAGCAGACGAAAATTTCAGGTGAAGCCCAAAGAGAAAGGCAGCGTCAGCAAACTGTCAGCCCGGCAGCTTCCACATCCCAAACAAAGAAAAAACTCGGCCGCAACGACCCCTGCCCGTGCGGAGCGATTAATCCGGAAACAAGAAGACCATATAAATATAAAAAGTGTGGAATGATTAATGCCCCATATCACAAAGGATAAAGCGGAGTCCTCCTAAATCCGCTCTTTGAGCCGTATTCGAATAGAATTGAAAAGGCGAAAAGTAAGGATAGGAGGACGGATCAGGAAAAAAATATAAAAAATGTCATTACCCCGAGCTTCCAGCGTAATCTGACGATCTAAATCACCATTTTCAGTACCACAAAATTATAATTTTCCAGCCTCGCAAAAAATGGATAATTTCGGGAATTGTTATTTATCATTTAATTTCTGTAAGCCCCTTCAATAACCACCCGTTACCATATGGTTTATAATTAATAATAAGTAAAATGGAGACACAGGTTACTAGTGATTCTTATGTAATTGAGAGAGGAAAGGATATTTTGGCTTTAAAAGCCAGAAGTTTTATAAATCAGGGATACCCATTAAGTGCAAAAGGGAAAAACTTAAGACAATCTGTTAAACAAGCTGTCGAAGAAAAGAACATATCTGCTTTAGTAGATTTAGAAGTTTCCCTCCCGACTATAGAAAATCCACACCTTGATTTATTTGCAGAGCTTAAATTATCTCCAGATGAAGTTCCATCTTTATTAGGACCGGACCTAGCTGATGTTCAAGTAACAAAAGGCTGTAGTCATAATTGTAATTATTGCTCGCTTGCAGCAAGTCATAAAGTTGAAGTTATGCCGTTTGCTGGTGTTCTAAAAATTGCAGAAACAAAAAAAGCATACGAAACAGAAGTTTTAAAGGAATGGGCTTCCTGGGTACAGATGGTAAAAAACCAAAAAGGTCTTGATATTGATCCGCCACTTAGGAAAGATGGGGGAGTGATATATATTCCGGCAGTAATGTTAAAAGATATACCATCGGATATAGGAGAAATGTTCTCCACACATCCTTTAAGTAGATTACTTAGACAGGATTTATTTTTTGATAGAGCACCAATCGGACCGTTCATTCCCCTGTATGGACGGACTCCTTTTGTGGGTGATGTAGGTAAAAAAGGATATTTAACAAATTACTATGATAGTGATTCCTTTGATTATGTATCAACTAGTATGATTCATGAGGATGGCACTCCGGCAGATTATGGAGACGTATGTCGTGCTTTAGCTTCAGAAATAAGACCTATTCACATCACTACTGCAGGATGGGTAAGAGGAAATAAAATTGCAGAGCGTGCTGCAAAGAAAATAGTTGAATTATATAAACAAAATCCAGCGTATTTTTATCACCCCAGGATTAGTGTGAATAAATCAGAACGCCGGGCTGAAAGGAATCTGGATGAATATTTGGAAGATATGAAAGCAACCATTTTAGCTTTAAAAGAAATGATACCGGAAGTTTTGCTGATAAGTGATCCTGGTAATCAATCTGATGATGAGTTTAAAAATAAAGTGATTAACCCTCTTAAAGAATGGCTTAAAAAAGAAGGACAGCCTGCCTGGACAAAAGAAGGTTTAGGTAAGGTAAGTCATTTTTCTGGAAGAGCAGCAGAAAATCATAAAGAAGAGAATGATGAAGATAATGCAAATTGTATGCCAGGTTATCATATCTGGCCAAATGGAGAAATTGCTAATCAAAAGTATATACTTGAACCATTTCAATCCTTGCATCAGGTAATAAAATTTGTTCCTAAAGGCGGGAGACCGGTCCAGATTGGAAAAAATATATTCAAATAAAGCTACAAATTAATATCTAACTATAACAATAGACAAAAGATTGGTTTTATGTGGTTCCCTATTCGGATGACAGTTCAGAAAATGTCATTACCCCGACTACGGGTAATGAACGCCTGTTAGAATCTCTTAATCACTTCAGCAAAAACAGCCTTGATTTTCGTAAGCGTCAGATAATCTTCCTACCTGAGAAATTCTGATATTTTTTTTCGCAATACTTGTAACAACATCAATTAGAGAAGAACTGGTACCTTTTCCTTCAATAAGGCTATTGAGTGTTACAATTTCACACCCGTTCATTTCTAGTTGTAGAGTAGTATTTACAAATTTACGCAAATTTGTAATAATATATTTACACTATGAAAAAGAGGCTTTTGTATAACGAATTAGTAAAATATCTCAATCACAAAAACTCATTGCTTATTACTGGAATGAGGCAGGTTGGAAAAACGACACTTATGCGTCAGGTTTATGAGGAAATAAAAGAGCCAAAACTGTGGTTTGATTTCGACAATCCGCTCGATCAAAAAGTCTTCGAAGATGAAGATTACAAGGTAATCTATAAAAGACTCATCGATATGGGGAAAAAATTGGGGAGATTGTCAGTATTTATTGACGAAATTCAAAATTTCCCTGAAATTACTAAAGTCATTAAATATCTTATTGACCATCATAGTGTTAAATTTTATTTAACAGGGTCTTCCAATTTTTATCTCAAAAATCTATTTCCTGAATCATTATCCGGTCGTAAATTCTTATATGAACTTCCTCCTTTGAGTTTCCAAGAATATCTTTATTTTAAGGATGTGGTTTCATTGAAAGAAGTTCAGAACTTTACTTTTCAAGATGCCTATAAGAAAAATAATACTTTTACTCATAAAGCGCGTATTGCTGAGTATGAGGATTTTCTAACGTATGGTGGTTTTCCTGAGGTAATAACTACAGAAGATAAGGATACTAAAATAATGGTTTTAAAAAATATCTTTGCCTCTTTTTTTGAGAAAGATATTAAGATATTATCTGACTACTCAGATATTCGCGAACTTCGCGATATGATTTTGCTTTTAGTACCTCGCGTTGGGTCAATGCTTGATGTAACGCGCCTGTCAAGTGAACTTGGTATAGATAGAGTAAAAGTCTATAGGTTTCTTGAATTCTTACAAGGAACATTTTTTATCAGACTTCTGCCAAGGTTTAGTAAAAGTATTGATCGAGCTGTAGCTGGAGGGAAAAAAGTTTATTTTGCCGATACAGGGCTTTTAAATTTGATTGGAAAAGTAAGTGAAGCGCAAATATTTGAAAATGCTGTTATTAATCAATTATCTAGTTATGGTAAGGTGAGTTTTTATAACAAACGTAATACTGCCGAAGTTGATGCAATTTTAGATAGGGATACGGCGTTTGAGATAAAGTTAACCGGAACTCAACAAGATCTCTCCAGGCTTTTAGTATTATCATCTGAGCTTGGGATATCTCAATCTTCTGTAGTCTCAAAGAGATTTCAAGAAAAACAAGGATTTTTATCACCGGTAGTATTTTAGTTCTAATGAAATACCTATTAGAATTTCTCAATTACTTTCCCAAAAACAGCCTTGATTTTCGTAAGTGTCAGATAATCTTCCGTTCCTAGAGAAACCCTTAAAAAGGGTTTGCCGAATTTTGTCCACAAAGAAGTCAGGTATATGCGGGTGGTATTCAGGCCGAAACTCGTCCCTCCGATAATGTTAACTTCTTTTTGACGGCCGGTTTTGATGACCAAATCCATCAGTTTCTTCATATATTTTGGGTTGTCGTATTGCTCTTTAAATTTGATATTTAAAAAGCTGCCTTTAAATTCCAGCTCTTTACTCCAATCATAGGCCGGATGGTTGTCAAGTCCGGGATAAATTATTTTTTCAATTTTGTCACCCTGCCTGTCCGTCTCCGATAAATACTTAGCTAATTCCCGGGCATTCCTCTGATGCCTGTTTAGCCTCTTTTTCAATAATTTCCTGTTAGGCTTTGACAGTGCATAAACAGAAGTATCGCTGATATTTGTCCCCGCATGTTTCCTGTATTCAAATATGCCTCCCGCCTCCCTGTTATCACAGATGATTACTCCGGCTGTCACCAGATCAAGACCGAACTGGTAATATTTATTAAGACTCTCAAATGTTATCAGATGCACTTTCTTATTTGTCTTGCGTAGCAAAAATGGCTGGCAAGAAACTGCCAGACAAGTATTGTCGATAATAATATAAATATCTTTTTCCGCCGTTCTGTAAATATAGTCTAATATTGAATTTAAGTCAGGCACGGCTATTTCAGCACTGTTGGTTAATGAATCAATAAATATGACTCCCGGTTTTTCCTTTCTTATTCTTTCCATGATCACTTTATTGTTCATTTCCGGAATCAAAATAGTCTTCCAGCCGAATGTCCCTTTTAATATTTGTTTATATTGGAAATAAGAAGATCGTCCGACCATTACTTTTCCGGCAATCTTATTTTCGGAAGATAAATAGGTTAAGATGGTCTGGAAGGCCGCCTGTCCGCTATTGGTCAGATACGCTTTCAGGAAAAATTTGTATTTGGCATCTATATATTCGCGCACATAAGCCTCTTCATAATACTTTTCATCCAGGTGGACGTCACGTTTATAATCATTGACTGTACCGCTGATTTTGCCGGTCTGTCTTCCGGCGGCAGGTGCCAGAGAAAAGTCAAAAGAGGGTGATTGCCAATCAGTTGCCGTGATCAGGGCAGCGCTCAATTTGGTTATTATTCTTACCAAATCCTGATATTGGTGTTTTTCCGCCCGTATTTTTTCATTATTTTCAGCTCCAATTTGCCGTTTTATCTTAATTATTCCATTTTTATAAGCTGTATTTTTATAAATACTCCTCTCCAGATTATTGATAATTAATTTATAACTTTCCCCGATAATATATTTCCTGACTTTTTTTATATCGGAGTAAAATCTATGGAGGTTTCCTAAGTTATTGTCAAGAAGATAGATCAGTTCTTCAAAATCATCTGCTAAATCCTGTTGTGCAATATCCTGCTCATTCATTAATTAGAGATTTTATGATAGATACCAGGAAAATTCCAAATAGAAGAGTTGCCGTCTGATGCCAGGCATTGGTTTTTTTGATACTGGACCGGTGAAGTTCCGGTATAAGATCGCTGGCTGCTATATAGATAAACATACCGGCTGTAAAAGAAATAATATAGGGTAGAAGAACAGTTATCCGCTCCGCAAGGTAATAGGTAATAATTGCCCCCAAAAGTGAAGTGAGAGCAGACAGACCGTTGAATGCCAGGGTTTTAAACTTTGATACTTTTTGGCTTAACAGGACGGAAAAGTCGGCAATTTCCTGCGGTATTTCGTGAGCAGCTACCGCCAGGGCTGTCGTCACACCAAGAGGGAAACTGACTAAAAAAGAAGAAGTAATCGCCACCCCGTCTATGAAATTATGGATGCTGTCACCTATGGTAATTAATAAAACAGAAGGCCTTATTTCTTTTGTGGTCTCATGGTGATGATGAAACCACAGGAAAAATCTTTCCAGGGTAAAAAAAACAATCATACCTGATAGTGCATAGACAAATATTTTGGCATGGTTTTCCGTCCCACTTATAGCCTCAGGAAAGAGATCTATAAATGCTGTTGCCAATAGTACCCCCGCGGCAAAACTCGTCAGATCAAGAACCAGAGTTTCCGACAAATGTTTTTTAAAAAGAAGTAAAACACCTCCGATTAAAGACAAAATACTGCCGATGATGGTAAATATTATGATATAGCCCAACATCAAGGCTATCCTACCATATTTTATCTTTGTATGTCATAATCATTTTATTCGACCTATGACTTTCGTTATCTTTCATGGAGCCTTCGGAAGTCCCGAAGAAAACTGGTTTCCTCAGTTAAAAGAAAATTTGGAATCTTTAGGTCAGAAAGTACTGGCTCCGCAATTTCCGGTGGATAATTGGGAAACAATATCCAAAAATGGTCCTCAAATTCCGCCTAAAAATCAGATTTTGACAAATTGGCTGAAAAAATTTGAGCCTATTTACCAGGAGATAAAAAATAATAACAAGCTTGTTTTTATCGGCCATTCGCTTGGTCCTGTTTTTATTCTTCATCTAGTAGCTAAATATAAACTTAAATTGGATTGCGCCATTTTTGTTATTCCTTTTATGACAGCTCTAAATAGGCGGGATCTCTGGCAGTTTGACCATGTCAACACCTCTTTTTATAAAAGTGATTTCGACTTTGATTTGTTAAAAAAGCAGATCCCCTTATCTTACGTTCTCTATTCGGATAATGATCCTTATGTCGACAAGAAATATTCTCTGGAATTTGCCCAAAAGCTTGACAGTTCTACAATAGTCATAAAAGGAGGAAAACATTTAAATATTGAAGCTGGATTTACTAATTTTCCATTGGTATTGGAGTTATATAAAACCAGAATATAAATTATGGATACTATTACCGTCATTAAAGCCACCGGTGAAAAAGAGGCTTTCAGCGAGGAAAAATTAAGAAATTCGATAAAAAGAGCCGGTGTACCTCTCGAACTTCATGATGCCGCTCTCTCCCACGTAAAAAACATTCTTTATCCGGAAATTCATACCTCGGAAATATATAAGCATATACTTGAATACCTTGGTCAGTCGCCCTCACCCCACTCTCAAGCCAGATATAGGCTCAAACAAGCCATCATTGATTTAGGTCCGACCGGTTTTCCTTTTGAGAAATTCATAGCCAGTATTCTTCAAAAACAGGATTATAAAGTGGATACCGATGTCGTAATTTACGGTTTATGCATTGCTCACGAAATAGATGTTGTTGCTCAAAAAAATAATCAGAAAATTATGATTGAATGTAAATTCCACAATAATATCGGTAACCGCACTGACGTCAAAGTCGCTCTTTACGTTTTTGCCCGTTATCAGGATCTTACTGCCGGGTGGATAGGCCGTTCTAATGCTACCAGGTTTAATGAAGTCTGGTTGGTTACCAATACCAAAGCCTCCCAGGAGGCTATCGTCTACGCCCAATGTATGGGTATGAAAATTATCAGTTGGGGTTATCCGGAAAAGGGTAATCTCCAGGATTTAATTGAAATCGAAAAGCTTTTTCCGGTTACCTGTCTAATCAACTTAACCTATAATCATAAGAAAATATTGCTGGAAAATAATATCGTTCTCTGCCGTGATCTTTTGGATAACCAGATGTATATCGATTTGTTAAAACTCACCCCGGAAGATCGGCAAAAATTGCTAACCGAGTTAAAAGCACTCTAAATCCGCCTCCTAACCTATAGTACTTGACACCATATATTTAGTCTGTTATAATCCACCGCAACCTTAATAACTGCCCAAAAATTTATTCAATTATGAAAAATTTGCTTGACCGGGCAGTCTTTTTTTTGGTCCTAACTCTAATATCAGTAAGTTTATCATTATCTTTAACATCTCAATCCTATGCTGCCGGAGACGAAAAACCGACTCCGACTCCGACTCCCAAAGAAGAATTAGAGGAACAAACCAAAGGAGGAGTTCCAGTTTACGGCGGAGAACCGGTTTACGGCGGTGGGGTTATTTCTCCTAGAGAAGGTGATATTCTCTTGGAAAAAATGGTAAAGAATCCTGCATCCGGTATATTTGTAGATCATCTTGGACCAACAGACCCTCGTTATAGACCGCTTCAAATCATTACCTTCCAAGTCAGAGTTCAAAATCCCGGTGAGGAAACTCTTGAAAATATTGCAGTCGTTGATTCTTTACCTGATTTTCTTGATTTTATGTCTGGTCCGGGAACCTATGATGCCGATAATCGTCAACTTTCTTGGACAGTAAAAAACCTTGATGGTGGCAATTCAGAACTTTTTGAAATCAAAGCTAGAGTCTCTCATGAGTCAATATTACCTGAAGACAAGGAAGTTATTTGTCCGGTTAATGTAGTAGAAGCTAATGCTCCGGATCGCTCTGATCGTGATGAAAGTCAATTTTGTATTGAAAAAAAGATTGAAATTCCACAAGTGCCCAGTGCTGGTCCCAGTCTATGGTTAATTACTTCATTATCTATAACTTCATCTTTAATAGGCGGTCTAATAATTCGACGCATATCTTATAAAGGTTAAAAATAATCCCTGGCAAAAAGAGCCAGGAAACAATTTTTCCTCTTGACTCTTTTTGCCCGAGATAAAGGGGATTTTTTATGTAAGAGTTAGCGAATTTATGAGCTTTACTCTTACATAATCCGCCGCTCAAGCGCTCTTTGAGCCGTCTACGAATAGTAGTGAAAAGGCTCAAAGTAAGCTTAGGCGGATAAACGGTATTTTTATGATTATACATAGTGACGATTTTGGGTATAAAAACTATACGGATAATAAAATTATCCAGCTTATTGCTAAGGGTAATCTGAAGAGCGTTTCCGTAATTTCCAATATGGTTGAACGTAAAAATCTAAAGAGATTGGTCAAAATGGTTAATTCTTCAAATAATGTAAAGATAGGCCTCCATATTAATCTCATAGAAGGCAAAAGTCTTTATAACAATAAATACATACCTAGTTTGGTAGATAGGAAAAATAATCTTTTAGGTTTGCCCAAATTTTTCTTAAAACTGGTTTTAAAAATGATTGACGAAAATCATATCGAAAGAGAAATTAATAAACAAATCACGCATCTCGAAGATAACGGAATAAAAGTAACGATTCTTGACTCTCACGAACATGTCCATGCTCTGTCTCCTATAGCTGAAATCGTTGAAAAAATTGCCAGAGAAAGGGGTATCAAAAAAATAAGAAGTTATAAAAATGTTAAAAATCATACTCTTATTGCCAAGACTAAATACGGTATTTTAAAAATTATGGGTTTGATTTCCCATTTTATTTATAAGGGAAAGATAGATTTACCGTCATCCTGGAAAATAGACAGTCTGGAAAACTATTCATACATGAGCTGGGAAGGCGAAGATTACGACATATCTAAATTGAAAGATAAGGCGTTAATCCTAGTTACGCATCCCTATTTACCTTTTGACAGCAACAAATCCTATTTCTGGTTCTTAGTTTGAAGAAAACTGGCTCTTTGAAAATTTAATATTAATTAGAAGATTTTTTCTTTAAAAGAAAATTTTTTCCGAAGAGGTTTCTAATATTTAGCAAAACAATCAAAACAGAATACAAATATTACTGAAGAACGAAAGAGAGGGTTCTTAAATCTTGGATTTTCTTTGCGTTTTTTCTATTACCCATAAATTTCCAGGGTTTGCATAAAAGGCAACCCGCTCTTCTCTCTTTAGGGCGTTTTCTTTTAAAATTCATAATTAAGAAAAAGAGGGAATTAGTGTGATATCCTGTTTTTTGGAAAGAAAACTGTTTTTAAAACCAAGTACTGTCAATCCGACGATTTCTTTGGATTTGGGATCAAGACGGACAAATACTTCTGGTTCTTGTTCGACTGAAACTGATTCCTTTGCTTTACCAAAAGCAATATGAAGTATATCTGTCTTTGGATCGTATTTTAGGTTAAAATTTTTCTTTCCCATAATTTAGTACTATATTTTGGTAATTTGCGATTGATCATCACTGTTGAAATATATCCAGTAGTGGAATCATCATCTTTTACATATTTTATCACAACGACCAGGAAATAAGAAGCGAATTTTTCGGTTTTAATTACGGTAATAAATAACTTTGATCTTGGATCTCTAATACTTCGGAAGATATATTGAGGATTGATTATTGTTTCTTTTATTTCAGGAAGGAACGGTTTAACTTCAGGATGTCCAAAAATTGGATCCAATAGTTTTTTATACCAGGTATTTTTTGAAAGTATTACGGGAATTTTTTGATAATCATCTACTTTTAGGATCATAAATTAATCATAACATTCCTTATATTCAGAGTTAAGTACTTAGTGAAGTCAAAGTATTTTATCCTGGATATAAAAATTCAGGCACAATCAAACAAGCTAAACAGTCAAATTCGCGACTGCAATGCTTATTGATTGATTGCTCTTTAACAACCAGAAATGCAGTAGCGAGTTTCTGATCTGAAGGATCAGATTACTCGCAACTGTCCTTCCGAAGCGAACATTCGACTGCGTGGATGTAAACCACGAGGCGAATTTGAGCGTAGGAGGACAAATATATTCTTTTGTACCTAAAACAAAATTTCCTTTCTCACAGGCGTTGATCTTTAGGTACCGGAAAATTTGCGATTAAAAAAATACACCTCCGAGGTGAAGTAGTCGGAAAATTCTTAATCGCAGCTTCTCCGGTATCTGGATCAATTAGCCTTAAAAAAGGCGGCCCTGAGAAAGGCAGGGTTTCGGGCAGCGGCGAGTGGCTTTTTTATGCACTCACCTATAAGCCGGATCTGGATAAGCAAGATGTTCTAAAGCTTCTGGAGAGCTTTGGAGAATCCGAACTATCAAGATAAGAAATCTCCACTGGAGGTGTGAGATGACTACTCCCCCTGTTGCACAACAGCAGAATTTTTTTCAAAGACCGTGGGTTCGCAGAGGCGGATTGATTCTCCTCGGGCTGATCGTCCTTGGTTTGCTTTTCGCCCTCTGGATTCTGGGACCGACCAAGACGGTCAATGTTCCAGGTCCTGAGCGGACAGTGATCGTAACGCAAGAAGTTATCAAGACGGTCGAGGTTCCTGGTGGGAAGGAGATCGTGATTGAAACCCAGGAAGTCGTCCAGACCGTAATCGTGACCGATGAGGTTCCTGCCGAAGGAACCCCGATGCCGCTCGCTGAAACCCAGGTCGTTTACACAGGCTTTCCCGCAACGGCCAGTGAGGTCATCAGAGCCTTCAAACTGGTTGGAGTTCGCGAAGGTGATATCCAGCCTTGCCCCGATGGGCAGGGAGGGGTTGAACCCGAGTGTTGGGAAGTAAAGATTTCTCCCTTCACCATCTCGAACCCGCTGGATTGTTGGCTAGAGGGATTCCGCCACAACGCAGGTGAACTCCGGCCTGGAAACTACAATCGGCCTGAACTGAGCGGAATTCCGCCCCACAGCGAGGAAATCCTGGTTGACAGTGGGGTAACGATTCGATCCTGCTCTGCTGCGGCAGCTGCGCCGACGCCTGGCCCTCTGGCTTTGGACCAGGAGATAGAGTCTTCGATCGAAGGGTTCCCCACCTCCGGCGAGGAGGCCGCCCTGATGTTCTCGGTTGACCTGGAAAATGCCGAGCTCTGGGCTTGCGGCGAGGGGCACTGTTTTATCTTTCGCTCCAAAGTGAAAGGTGTGCCCTTCAATGCGAGTAATCCGACCAATTGCTGGATGGACGGATACCGGTGGATAGGAGGCGAGGTTCGACCAGGGTACGAGCAGGAAGAGGACGCACCTAAAATCAGCGTACCCCCCAATAGCCAAAACATCCTGGTCGAAGAGATCGTCATCAGGCCGTGCCAAAACGGAATGCCTACTCCCGATCCAGCCACCTTTACGTCTGGATGGACCACAGTTGACGAGGTCGTGGCGACTTTCCACCTGTCCAACGCCAGTGTTACCCCCTGTAGCGACGAAGAGAATTGTTGGGACGTCCGGCCATTCACGGCTGGCACGTTCTTTAGTATTACGAATACCTCTTCCTGCTGGCAGGATGGCTATCGGGCTGAACCTGGAGAACTGCGCCCTGGCCAGAGCGACCCCAAGACCTCTTTCCCCCCCGGATTTTCTGGTGGAGGGGAGGCAGCTCGTCTGAGGCCTTGCGAAGTCGTCGATCCGTAACCCGCTCTCAATCACCACCCCCACCTGAAAAAGGAGGTGGCTATGAGCGGTAATCTCTGCTCGTTTGGACGGGGTCCGCCGTAATACACGCGTTTTGCGTGAGACGGACCTCGCCCATCGGGTAGGAAAAAAATAGCCACATGCAGTTGGCTCTGTTCTAAAGTCAGCCTTATGGTTGACATCTGCAAAAAGCTCCGCAGAGAGCTTGGACTTATGACCAATGGGGTCAAAAGTCAAAGTGAGCAGGAAGCTCACATCTGCCAAAGGTACAAAGAAAAAATTAGTATACAGGCTCTACCTGTCAGTTTTCACCGCTCCGCGGTGATTCGCTGGCTCGTTTCGAGTCCTCAACTAATTTTTTCTGCATTTCTGGTACCTTTTAAATGCCAAACCTATTAGAAGTTTGTAGGCAGTAACTTACAACTTATAACCTACAACTTACAACCGATTCGTTTGACATTTAAAAGGGGTTTCGCACCTTGACAACTGAATATGATTGAAGTACACTAATGAGTGGATCGGGTTGGATGCCGCACCGTCGTAATCATTCGGCGCTTAAGCATTCACCATAACTCGATCCATTTTTATTGGAGTAGAATTTTTAGTATTTTATCTATTTTTATCTTTTTTGGGTGACCTCGCGTTTTATATTTTAAATATGCCAGTTTGTGTGCTTCTGATTTTTTACCGATTTGAGAAATGGAAACGTAATCTTTATCAGGATAAATTTTCATTTTCTTCAGATATTGAAGGATTAAGTTAATAATCAGATCGTCTTGATGAAGATATTCAGTATCAATAGTGTATGAATTTTCCGGAGAATATGTCTGTTTAATTATAATTGCTACTAGAACAGAAAATACTTCATAAACAAACATTCGGGGTCTATTCGCTAATCTATATATATGTTGCAGTGATTGTTTATCTACAGCGGAAAATGTAATATAGTGTCCTTTGGAATCGGCAATAACAGTTTTTATTGCCGTAGCTTCTACTTTCCCCGACTGGTCGATTTCTATCCTCATAAGTCCAGTCTAGCATAAGATCTCATAATTAATTTTTCTGCATTTCTGGTACCTTTTAAGTGCCAAAGCCAAAGGCTTTGACATTTAAAAGGACTATTCGCACCTTGAAAAGTTATTGATAGTGAATTGTAATATTCAGAATTTCGATTGCCGATAGATCTGGTCTGAAAATAAATAATGCCTGGAATTTCCGGTCAATGCGGAAACTGTAAACACCATAATTTTTAGGCTCGAGAAGTTCAACATGCAATCCTGGATGTGTCGGGTTTGAGGATAAATATGTTAATTTTTTATCGAATTTTTTCTTTAATGAGTGTTTTTGCAGTTTCTTTTTGAGTGGATCATTTAGAGGCAAGATAGTAATCACTTTAATCCGTAAAAAAGTCGCTTGTTTTTAAGCCTTCTTCCAAATCTTTTATAAAAGATTTGGAATATTTTCCTGATTTTCTGAAATCAGCGATAATTTTTACCCTTGACCTTGAAGATGGAACGGAGAAGGGGAAAAGAGCAGTTTGATTAATTAGTTCAGGTTTAAACGCCAATAAACGGATCAGAGCTCTGATAAATTCACTGCGGTTGGCAAAACCATAATTGTTAACAAGTTTATCGATAAAATTAAGCTGTTCTTGAGGGATAGAGATATTCACTGTACTCATATGTATAAATATAGCAAAGTTTGTCAAAGTTTGTCAAAAGTATACCATACTTGTATGTCTGTTCGTTTTCTTATTTTGAGAAAAGGAATAGCCAGCCAACACTATAGGATTGACAACTATAGGTTAATTTATTAAAATATAACGTTTAACTGCCCTTTCTGACGCTCTATTTATTAAGAGTAAGGAAAGGGTTTTTTGAAAGGTGGTGATAATTTATGGAAGCTCAAAAAAATATGGCAGCAGTATTTGTAGCTGTCAGCGCTATTGCTTTAGTCGTAGTTGCTTTTATTCAGTCTAACAAATTTTTAAGACAGCATGCCATGGGGGAATGTATTAAAGCCGGTTATGAGGAATACTCCTATCCGGAAGACAATACCAAATCAACTACCCCCAACATGGCTGCTTACAAAGATTGTATGGCCCAGATGGGTTATACCGTCACTGAGACCAAGTAAAGTATGAAAACACTGTCTATCGTCATTCCTCTTTATAACGAGGATGGCAGAATTGATAGAACACTTCAAATCCTTGAGAAAGGATTTGAGTTTAGTGGTTTAAAACTGGACACTCTAATTTTTGTAGACGATGGCTCAACAGATAAGACAGTTGCTAAAATAATCCGTCACAAAAAAAGGTTGTCCAAAAATCTTAATTGCCAAGTCAAGCTGATAACCTATCAACCAAATAAAGGCAGGGGTCACGCTATCAGGTTTGCCACACTTATCTCCCGAAGCGATTATGTTTTATATACGGATGCTGACATGTCGATTCCCATATCTAATCTGAATAAAGCTCTGCCATTAATAAGAGAAAATTATGACCTTATTTTTGGCAGTAAAAAAAAGCCTGGTTCTCAAGCTCTTATTCCCAGAAGTTTTATCAGAAAAATAGTCGGTTACAGTCATAGTTTTATAGCCTCTTTAGTTCTTGGAGTTTTCGCCTGGGATTACCAGGGGGGTTTTAAAATTTTTTCCAAAAAGCTCATTCGTGAAGTTTTTCCCCAATTGACTGTTGACCGCTGGGGATTTGACATGGAGGTTATTTTTCTGGCTAAAAAATTGGGTTTTACAAACTTCGAGATACCGGTAGTCTGGTCTCACCAGGAATTAGGGAGCAAAGTCAAACTGTTAAGGGATATTATGAGATCAGTCAAGGAAATGATTTCCATAAGGCATAACTGGACTTTCAGGAATTATTCCACCGCCTCAGTTCCTAAGATTCCTTCAGTATCTTATTCTATCTTATAATTAATATTTAAAAATCATGCCCGAAAAACTGTTACTCATCTCTCCATTTCCGTCGAAAAGAGGTATTTATGATAATCAATATAGTGCCCTGGCTTCTTTTGCTAAAAATACAATTGAGTCTTTAATTAACAAGAAGAAAAATTTAAAAGTATTGGTGTTAGCCGACCGGATTCCACAAGGGAAGGACTGGAAAAGTAAAAATGTCAAGGTGTCTCGGGTGTGGAGCAGGAACAATATCTTGACCTATATACCGCTCATTCGTGAAGTATTAATAAATAAATCATATCAAAAAATATTAATAGAACTTGAATGGGGCTTCTTTGGACGAAATCCTCTGATTTTGGCTTTATGGCCTTTTTATCTTTTATTCCTTAAAATTTTAAGAAAAGATATAACCATAGTAATGCATGGAATTGCCGTTGATTTCATGAAGCTTTCCCCCCAACTGGGGCTAGAAAAAAAAAGTTTAACCAGCAGATTACTTAATATCGGTATCAAATTATTTTATTGGGCAATTATTTCACTATCTACCAAAGTTATAGTTTTGGAAAAATATTTCGCTGATCTTATTAATTCATATTACCGGTCAGACAAAGCCAGTTTTATTCCTCACGGGGTTGATTCCCGGACATCTCATATATCTAAAACTTCTGCCAGAAAAAAATTAGAAATAGATAATAAATCTTTCGTCATATTGAATTTCGGATTTATCAATTGGTATAAAGGTAGCGACCTGATTGTAGATATTTTCCAAAAATTTATCACCGGTTTGCCTTTTAGAAAAAGAAAAATCCATCTTATTATGGCCGGAGGAGTCAGTAATATTCACCATCAGGATAGGTATTATAGGAAGTTTACCCAGAAAATTCTCGAAAAAGTCGCCGTGACACCGGAAATAAAATTAACAGGTTTTTTGCCTGAAAAGGATATTGGTACTTATTTTGTCGCCTCTGATCTGGTTATCTTGCCTTATCGGCTGTTTATTTCCTCTTCGGGGCCGTTATCATTTGCTTTATCGTATAAAAAACCGTTTCTACTGTCGCGTAATTTATCCGGATATTTCCAAAGTCCAGATTTCCGGGAAGGATTGATTAAAGTTAAATTGAATGCTAAAGATTTGCTATTCGATTTTAATTCCGCCGATTTTATTAGGTCATTAAAAAGGATCAGAAAAAAATTAATAAAGGTCAAAAGACTCTCTAATTACCTGTATAATCAAAGAAAATGGGTAAATGTTG
>MFJM01000012.1:0-7182 GCA_001779205.1 Candidatus Gottesmanbacteria bacterium RIFCSPHIGHO2_02_FULL_39_14 | reverse complement strand
CTGTTTTCGCGTCGCAACTCTATATCTATCTTGACGATGCCAGTTATATTTTCCCCTCACTTACTGGCAATTATCTTACCCATTTTTCCAATTATCTAAGGGATAACGGTTTTAATCGTCCCTTTGCCCTCTTTTATTATTATGCCATTCTCAAACTGTATGCTGTAAATTCACAGTTAGCTCATTTAATTCCGTTGAGCGGATTTATTATTGGTGGATTTATTCTGTTTAAAATATTAATTCTTCAGGGGTTAAAAAAAAATTACGCATTCTTAACCTCTCTTTTTATTCTTTCGTTACCTTTTGCAGCTGAAGTTTATAGTTGGTTTTCGGCAAGCATAGGAGTTTGGGCACTTCTAATTTTTTATCTGGAAATTTATCTTATTGAAAAATTCGCTGACAGAAGACTCAATATAATTCTTATAGTGTTATTGCAGTCAATCGTCTCTTTTTTTTACGAAACTACTCTATTTATGGCAATTCCCTTGGCTTATCTTATTGTTATCAGGTCTGTCTCAGAACAAAATTTTAACTACCGGAAATTTTTTAAGAATTTATTTATCCTATTTTTACCCGCGGCTGTCTATCTGACCATCAAAATTTCCGTACCCCATACCATTCCCAGCGAGTTTGAAATATCAAAATTCACTACGGTGATTAAATATTTCGGCAACTATATTAGTCAATTTTATGAATTATTTTTCACCAAAGGAGTAATATTATTCTGGTTAGAGAGTTTTCGAACGGGATTAAGTTATCTATTTAATTCTCTCTTATTTGCTCTATTATTTTTGTTTCTAATCTTTTTGCTTTTCTCGATTTCACTAAACAATAATAATAGTCCCGGAAAAATTATTTCCTCACACAAAATAATCTTCTGGTTGCTGGTCTTATTAAGTGCTAGTTTGCCGCTTGTCTGGAAAAAATATTATTTACCTTTCCGTACACTTTATTTACCGCTATCAATTCTTTTAATCCTATTTTCGTTCAAATTGTCTGATTTTATATTTCATCAGCGTTCTTTATTGGCTGTAATTATCAAAGATTATGCCAAACCTCTTAAACTTGCAATAGCCTCGATTGCTGTCTATTTTCTTTTTATTCAAATTACCATGCTGGAATTTTATCAAAAACAATACCGGCACGATCTAAAAGTTGTCGAAGAAATCAGAAAAATTTCCGAAAATTTGGGATATAATTCGGCAGTCCGCACCAACTTAATGCTGGTTCAGATGCCTCATAATACTCTGACTCCCTATATTTACGGTGATTATATCTTAAGCATGTTTAACCGTTCCTGGACTGCCGTAGGTTTTATAGATCTTCATTCAGGTACAATTAAAGAAGTGGCTATTGAGAATATTGATAATAATTTTTATTCCTCAAAAATAGATAAAGCCGATTTTATGAGGTTGCGTCCGCTTACTGTCCTCAAATTTAACGGTATTGAAAATTGTTATATCAAAAGATGTTTTCAGGTAGAATTTAATGCAACCTAAAGAAATATTCCGTTTCCAAAAACATCACCACCCGATTGCTTTCTTGCCCTATGTTCTGATTCTCGGCCTCTTATTTATAATTTTCATTCTCAATTATAAACAGGGTACTTATCTTTCTGGTTGGGATAATTTACAAACTGAATTTTCCCCTCTCCTTGCTATCAAAAGATCTATTTTCGGTGTTTGGCAGGAATACCAGGGATTAGGACTGCTGGCAGGCATGGGTCATGCTTCAGATTTGATAAGGCAAATTCCGCAGTTATTGTTATCTAAATTTTTACCCATTAACTTATTGCGTTATTTCATTCATTTTCTGATGCTTTTTATTGGCAGCGCTGGACTATATGCATTTTTATATTCAGTTATTCTTAACAAATTCCAGGAAAAAATAAAAATACTCGGATCTCTATCAGGTGCTTTTCTCTATCTTTTTAATCTGGCCACAGTACAAATGTTTTATGTACCCTATGAACCGTTTTCTTCTCAATTTGCTTTTCTACCATGGTTATTCTGGGCCAATTATCACTTTCTGGCTGATTCGTCCAGAAAAAATCTCTTATTATTAATTCTCATTAATTTTTTTTCTGTACCCCAAGGATACGTCGGAACTGTTTTTTTTGTTTACCTCATGATTATAACTTTCTTTTTCTTTTTTAAGCTTTTAGAGTCTATAACGAATCTGAAAAAGATTATCATAGCGGTTTTAGTAATATTCTTGGTCAATTCTTTCTGGCTTTTGCCTAATTTATATTTTGCTCTTACCAAATCATCGGTTAATCTGCTGTCTAAAAGTAATCAGATGGTCACTAATGATAATTTTCTTCGTAATAAAAAATATGGAGATTTGGAAAATGTAATTCTTTTGAAAGGATTTTGGTTCGATAATGTGGAAATTAACGATAAGGGTGTTATGGATTATCAGATGGGTGATTGGGTAAGACATTTCAGGAATGGATACATAGTTTATCTGGGATATATCATTTTCATATTTAGTCTAATCGGCGTATTTTTCGCTCTATTTAATAAAAATAAAAATTTATACCCCCCTATATTAATATTCATTGTATCTTTAGCCTTAATAGGTAATGATATACCTTATTTATCGAAAATTTCTGAACTTTTTTATCGAATACCTTTATTTAAACAGATATTCAGAACTCCCTATACCAAATTTGCCTTCATTTTAGCTTTCTCACTTTCCATATTTTACGGATACTTTGTTAGTATAGCTATTAAATCTCTTAAACCGAAAAATTTACTCTTTTATATAGCTTTACCTTTAATGATTCTTCCCTTAATATTCACTTATCCGGTATTTACCGGTCACCTTTTTTATCCGCGGGTAAAAGCCAATATTCCTCAGGACTATTTTGAAGTCTTTAAGTTTTTTAATAAACAACCCTCACATACTCGAATTGCCAATTTCCCTCAATACTCATTTTGGGGATGGACTTTCTATCGTTGGAATTACAGCGGTTCAGGTTTTCTTTGGTATGGTATTGAACAACCCCTTATTGATCGTGCTTTTGATGTTTGGAGTAGGGAAAATGAAAATTATTACCACGAAATTACTTACGCATTATATTCGGGGAAGAAGGATTTATTCGAAAAAATTTTGGAAAAATATCAAATAGATTGGCTATTGGTTGATTACAATGTGGTTAGTTTTGCCAATGCTAAAGAATTGTATTGGGATCGTCTGATAAAAATAATCAACACTTCCGATAAGATAATCTTAAAACAAAAATTTGGCAATATAGAAATCTATCAGACGAATTTAGTCAATAAACCTTCTAAATTTGTATTTCTTGCTGAAAATATAAACTCTGTTGAACCGGAATATACATGGAATAATTATGACTCAGCTTTTTATTGGTTAAGTAATTATCAGTCAAACTTCAATTCAATAACTGCAACAGATAATCTTTATTTCCCGTTCCGATCTCTATTTACAGGTCGTCAACAGGATGAATTGGAATTTCAAATCAGCCAAAATTCCGATGAGTATATTTTTAGAAATTTCATTCCCCCCAAATATGCCGGTAAGTATCTTCAAATTCCCAAAATCGAATATGAGGAAATGATTGAAGTCCAGTCTGATAATAGCGTAAGCTTCGGAAATAAATTACCGTCACTTTACCTGGATGGAGAATCAATTCAATATAAACCTTCAACCGAAAGTAGCTCGATGGTGAAATTGCCTGAATTTCAGGAGGGACATTTGGAAATCAAAGTGCCCAAGCAGAACGGACTTTACAGTTATCATAGTGATACAGGAAGAAGTTTATTCAATAAAACAACTTTTAATTGTGATGAATTCAATCAAGGAAACTATAATTCACAGAATATCGAGAAATTCGCTAAAGAATGGCTAAGATTATTTAGTCTGAATTCAAGTAATTGTTTTGATATTAATTTATCCAGGTTATCACATAAATTCGCCTATCTGATAAAAATTGAAAGCTTTAATCAGGAGGGTAAAAGCATTTTATTTACAGTCAGAAATAAAATATCAAAAAGGAATGATATTGAAGTCTATTTACCCGACAGTAAATACCCGGTCAATTCTTATTATATTCTTCCGCCTATGGAAGAATATGGAGCTGGATATATACTTCATTTTGATAATATTTCTATCGGACGCGAAAAATCAATTAATTTTATAAATTCAATTACTGTCAATCCTATACCTTACAAATTCTTGACTGCCTTGAGAGTAACTAATGAAAATATATTAGATATTAAATTAGAAAATATAGAATCATCTGATCTTTCAATTTATCATCCCAATCCTAGTTTTTATCAGATAAAATTATTAGATAACAATGATTTTAATAGGAATAAGACTTTAGTCTTATCCCAAAGTTATGATAAGGGATGGAAAGCTTACCGGATAACTAAAAACAATTTAATAATATCTTTATTTCCATTTTGGTTTGGAAAAGAATTAAAAGATCACCTAAAAGTAAACAATTGGGAAAATGGTTGGCTTTTACCAACGACCAACGACCAACGACCAACAACTATAATTATCGTCTATCTTCCCCAATATCTGGAATATTTGGGTTTTGCCCTTTGGCTTTTGTTGCCCGTAACTTTCCTCTTCGTTCACAAATCTTCTTAATTCTTTTATACTAACCTCAGTTTGATTCTATGAGAAATTTGTTTCTCTACCTTCTGTTGCTGATATTTGTTGCTGTATCTGGATTTGTACTTTCACCATATTTGGGTAATTATTTGCTCAATTTGGGATTTGCCACTGAAACCGTACCCATTTCCGGTACCGGATCCATGTTTCCCACTTTTCCCAAATCAGAAGGTGTATCTGACAAGGTAGCCTCAACCCAAACAGTTGCTCAGCCCAAAATGATGCGTTATCCGCAAGGTTTAACCGTCTTCGGCCGGACTTTTTTTTCTTATCAGTTACAAATAGGGGACATTATAGAATTTCAAAGCGAGCTGACCGATAAGATATCAAAGGAAAAATATGGACAGGAGTCCGGTTTTGTTAAAAGAATTGTTGCCCTGCCGGGCATGGAAATAGAATTGAGGGACGGTTTTATCAAAGTTAATGGCCACGTTCCCGATGAGCCGTTTACCGCTAAACCCAGAAGTACCTATGGCGGCGATTTTATCCCCGACTGCCAGACGAAAAAAGTTCCTTCAGATTCAATCTTTGTTCTGGGGGATAATCGGAAGGCGAGTCTGGATTCCCGTTTCGAAATAGGTTATGTGAAATTAACTGATATCCGCCATGTCCTGCCCTTAAAGGAGCAGGAGCCCTATAAAAAAAATTGGCGCAATACGGAAAATGATTTGCAGTTTGCCCATACCTCAACTGTAGATGTCAGGGATTTTGTTACCCGTTTAAATAAAGTCAGGAGGGAAAAAAATCAACCGCGATTGAAAATTCAGGAAAATTTAAATAAATCATCCCGCATCCGGGGACAGATAATCCTCAATACTGACGATTTTTCGGTAGAAGCCACCCGCAGCGGTGTGACGCTGGAGAAAGCAGTTAGACAGGCAGGATATCGTAATATCATCTTTGCCGAACTGATCATCCGCGGCTATTTCCAAGCAGATGAGCTCTTGGAAAATTTATTTGAATTTCCGGATTCTACTAAAATACTTCTTTCCGAAGAATACCAGGATATAGGCATGTCTCCTATCCTGGGTGATGTCAATAATTGTCCTACCCAGGCAATTGTCATCCATCTGGGAGGGTACAAACCGCCGAATTATCAAAAAGAAGATGTTGAGAGCTGGAAAAAATTGATAAACAACCTGACGGAAATCCTGCCTTCCTGGGAAAACTTAAAAAATGCCTCAAACATTGATCAGAGAAAATTGGAAAAGCTCGTCAGTCTTCTTAAAACCAGGCTTGCTAATGCTCAAAAAATATACGGCCGATTATCCCGCAACGAATGGTTGACAGTCGATGAAGAGCAAATGGTAAAAAATGATGACCGTCTTCATTCTGAGGCCGAAATTCTGATCTCGGAACTGAATAAATAATCATGTTGTTTTCTAAAAAATTATTGATTTATCTGGCCGTTATATTTATCTTTGGGGCTATTTTCCTCAATGGTGCTCTATTTCCTGCTAAAAATGAAATAATCTTCGGCGGTGATCTATTGACCCAGTTCTATTATTGGAAAGGTTTTTTAAAGGAAAATATCGGGAAAGGAGTGATTCCCTTCTGGAATCCATACAATTTTTCCGGGACCCCCTTCTTGGCTCATCCCGGTACCGCTGTCTTTTATCCGTTAACCGCCATCTTTCTCCTTCTGCCTTTAAATATGGCTTTTTCCTTAAATTATTATCTGCATCTGGTAATTGGCGGAACGGGCGCCTTTTTTTTAACCTTACGTTATGCCGGTTATTTCACTTCCTTGATTTCTGCCCTTGCCTTTATGTACAGCGGTTATTTTGCCGCCAGGATTTATGCCGGTCACGTCGATTTATTAACCACCGCAGTTTGGATTCCCTGGGTAATTAATTCTTTTTTACAGGTTTCTGAAAATCCGAACCTTCGGAAAAATCTAATTTTGGCAATAGTTTCTCTCTCTCTTCTTATTTTAGCCGGCTATAATGCCTATTTAGTTTTTGTTTTGGAATTTATTTTCTTATTTTCTCTATATCTGCTAATCAAAAAACCTTCCCGGATTGCCCGAATTTTCCCCACATTCTTCCTGGTAATTGCCGTCAGTATCGGTCTGACTTCAACTCAATGGCTCCCGACTTGGCAATTAACTAAAAATTCCATCAGGGGGCAGGGATTACCTTATCAGTTAGCATCGTGGGGATCGTTGCCTTTTTCCGGGCTTAAACTTTTTTATAATCCGTTAGACCATCGGGAGCTGGATAAAATTTCTTTCAATCTTGGCGGTGGGCCGAAAGCTAATCCTTTCGATCATTTTCCTGGGAGAATTTCTTTATTGATTATTCTAGGATATATCACTTATTTTTTACTATCCCGATTTTTTACGGGTAAAAAAAGATCTTCGATTAATTCAGATTTTTGGTTCTTTCTTTTTCTGAGTATTTTCTTTCTTTGGATTTCATTAGGCAATAATGTAAAACCCGGTCTTCATTATTTTCTATATAACCTGGTTCCTTTTTACCGCTATATCAGAATTCCCATCCAAAATCTCATTATTCCTGTTGTCCTGATACCAGT
>MFJM01000011.1 GCA_001779205.1 Candidatus Gottesmanbacteria bacterium RIFCSPHIGHO2_02_FULL_39_14 | reverse complement strand
CTCTTCTCTGGGTTAACAATCCGGACCTATCCAATTATTCTCTTCAACTGTCTGCCGGATTGATTATTTTTCTGGTTCTGGCGCACAAATTATTCAAAACCGATTCTTTTCTCCTAACCGAATCAACAATTTCGGTAATATGTGTTACTCTTATCACTTCAGCTACCGCTGGTCTTACTTCGCCTCTTTTTTTCCTCAATCATTTCCTTCTCTTTGAATTGTCTCTTCTTCTCGAACCATCGATAGCCGTTATTCTAACTTTCGGCCTGATGGTCTTCTATCTTTATACCAACCAGGTTGGATCATCCCCCTATAATCTGGCAATCCTTCTCTCTTTACTTGTTATGACCCCATTGGCACTTCTGCTTGGAAAAGTATATCAAAAAGTTAAAAACCAGATCATCTCAACCTTATCACCGTTATTTTCCCAGTAATTTTAGCAGTCTATTATCAATTTTGCCAGACTTTAAACAGCCCTTCATCACAACATTTTTAACTATTTTTGAAGCTAAAAAACATATTCTTTGCCGCCTAATAGACTTTTTCCTCTAACTGTTCTAGGCTAAAAATAGTCTAATGATTAAAACACTTAAATATTCTTTAATTTTGATATTTGGATTTTGTCTTTTGAATTTGCGTCCCAGCTTAGCTGGGGCGCAGGATATGTCCTCCGAAAGCTACCAACTGCAGGGTGGCAATTTTAACATAACTTCAGAATCGGGAACTTCCTCTCCTGCACGGTTGATTGACCAGATAGGCCAAACTTCGGCCCAAATTTTTTCCGCTAAAGGGATTCTCCTCCAATCGGGTTTCCTGAATAAAGCAAGCGGAAGCTCGCTCAATTTTACGGTTAATCCCGTCATAGTTAATTTTGATCCGCTTACTGCCGGTGAAGCGGTTTACAAAGACATCTTTATCGTCGTCGAAAACGGTGATTTTCCAGGCTACTCTGTATTGCTATCCCAAAATCAGCCTTTAACCAGCCAAACGGGAGAACAAATCCCCGACACTGTTTGCGATGCGTTAAAAAACAAACCCTGTTCAGTATATAAAAGTAATCTCTGGCAGGAAAAGCTGTCCTACGGATTGGGTTATCATGTTAAAAGCCAAAATACTCCCCGTGAGTTCAATAAAGAATATTTCTTCCGCCCTTTCAGTTCTCTTTCCAAAAAAGAATTACCGGTAGTTTTCATGCAATCAGTCGAAAAAAAGATTAAAAATTCCGCCGTAGTTACGCTTAAACTCCACCTTTCACCCCAGCAAGCTATTAGTATCTATCAAAATGAGCTGATTTTTACGGCCATCCCGGGAATTTAATTCTATGAAATATAATAAGACTGTTCTCTTGAATTTATTAATCTGCATTATCCTCGGCAAATTTGCCCCGGCTGCCCGTGCCCAATCTTTATCCCTCTCCCTTACACCGCCTCTGACGGAGGTAATGATTAAACCGGGAAAAGCAATCAGTCAGACGTTCACTTTGATCAATAACGGAGATGACACCCTCATTAAAGCTGAATTTAAAACCTTAAATGAAAATGGAAACCTGTCGGACCAGGAAGAAAAAATCATTCCCTGGCTGGAAATTGCTTCCCCTTCTTTGGTTGCCGAACCGTTTCTGTTTAAAAAGGGTGAACAGCTTAAACTGGTGGTTAATATCCACCCTCCTGCTGACACTCCCCAACAGGACTATTACCAATCCCTGGCTTTTATCACCTTGCCGGTAGCAGGTCGCCACACTCAATCTAATATTAGCCAAATACTGGTTTCGCCGATTCTCATCAGTGTAACGGAATCCGGTTTACCTAAAAGTGCCAAAATCGCTAAATTCAACTTCCCATCGATAATTGATTCTTTTGACAGTCTAAATATCGACCTGGTACTTAAAAATACCGGCCGGGCTTTTTTCCATATTAACGGCCAGCTCTTACTAAAAGGCCTTATAGGACGGGCAAAATACCCTATTATTCCCCGCATCCATTTGTCTGGTCAGGAAAGAGAGATACTCCTGGATTCTCCTCAAACAAAGAGAATCAGCGGCTTCTTTCTCGGTAAATATAGCCTCATTGCCGATTTTGCCTTGGACGAAGGCAGTATTAAAATTGTCGAGGAAAAAGTCTTCTTTGCTCTGCCCTGGAAATTGCTGGTTATTCTGACTGTTATTATCATCTTCAGCTTGGCTTGGAATAAATATCGCACCAATCCCAAGTAATCCTTATACTATCGGTCCGGTATTCGTATCTTTTACGGCAACAGCCTGTTTACTTCTATCCTGGTTATGGTATAATCGTTCAAATGTCATTCTTCCTGCCGCTTGCCGTCGAAGAAATGAGTTGCTGATATCATATACAGCAATAACCCTATAAATAAGGTCCGGATAAAACATTGGTTTATGGAATTAGCGTTGCCGGGTAAAAGTCTGAAACCGCTGAATTGCCTAATTATTTTATCTTAATAAGATAAATTTAAAATAAGCCGGAGATAATATTCAATATATATTGCTGTGACAGTCTAAATAGCAATCTATTTCTTCTTAGCAAACAAACATATATAACTGCTAAATTTTTCTCCAAAACTTGAAATATTTTTTTTATTTTTTGATCAAAAAAAATACTGGATTTTTTAGGTTTTTATTTGAGGTCTTATAGTAATAAACATAGTGTCTTTGAGTTTTTGCCGGTTTTTTTGTTATTTTTAGACTTTTTTTCGTATGAACCTATAATAATATAATATATGTTTTGAGTGAAAATATTAATTAAATTGTTAATAAAAATTATCTTATATTTGTTCTTAAAAATTTATTTTAAAAATAATATATCAAATATGCTCTCTGCTCTCTTTTTAGGTGATTATAAGCGGTGATGTTAATTGATATATTGAGGTATTTAAATAATTAATGCGGGAAATCGTGAAAATAAGGAATCCAGGCATAGAAGACATCTCGTTTTGAATATATCTGTATAATACTTAAATAGATCATTTCCTCTTGACAAAGTTATTATTATTGTGTTTACTTAAATTAATAGCTATGTCAGATTATAATTTGTCTAATTTTGAGGCTAATTTATTAAAATATCTTAATGAGTTAAGTATTTCCCGCAAAGTCAAGAAAAGGTTAAAAAGCGACACCAGAGATTATATAAACGTACTTAAATTATCATATCCCGCAAAAAATTTCGGTAATTTCAGGAAGTTATTTTCCGCAAAAAGGTTAAAAATTTTCAAACTGCTTTTCAACTCCAAGCATAAAAATTTAAAAAGATGGCAACAATTGGAAAAGATAATTACCTCATTTAGAGATTACCTTATTAGGCATGAAAATAACTATCAAACAATATCAGAAGAAAACACAAACTATCAGGATGAAGTTTACAGATTTATTCATTATCTGGAAGGTAAAAAATTTTCTTTGTCAACGATTAAGAATTACCAGGCCGACCTAAATCAGGTCATTAAATATCTTCAGGAAAACGATTTGAAATTGGAAAATTTACTGGATACAGATATTCTTCTCTCTTTCTCTGATTTCCTTGATAAGAAACTTCTTTTATCACCGGAGTCTGTCAAAAGAAAATTATCAGCTATTTCTTCGTTCTTTAAATGGTTTAGGCATAAAAAAGCCGAAATAAAACCTAATATTCAAAGTTTACATCCAACAACTAAGAATATTTCTTTTATTCCGTATCAGGTTATCATCCCCAATATTTCTTCGTTAATATACGCACTTCTTTTGATTATACTTTCCGTATCATTATCTATAGGAATATATCAACAATTTTACCGGAAAGTAGACACTCCTCAGGCATTTACACAACCATCACAAAAAACCATCCGCGTACTAAGCTATCAGGGCCGGTTAACAGATAAAGACGGAATTCCTATTGTCGAACCTACTCAAGTTAAATTCAAACTTTGGGATCAGACAACTGGCGGCGGTCAACTTTATGATTCGGGTTTTTGTAGAATAATACCAGATCAAAATGGAATTTTTTATACCATGGTAGGTTCAACTTGTGGTCAGTCAATTGATAGTAATCTTTTTTCACACAACCTGAACACCTTCCTGGGAATTACCATAGGCACGGACGAAGAAATGAACCCGAGACTTCCGATTGCCTCTGTTGGCTATAGCCAAAACAGCGAAACTTTACAGGGTTTATCTCCGGCCTCACCTGCCTCCATTTCTACTATTCCCTATATCAATAAAGACGGCAACTTAATTATCGGATCATCAAGTCCGCTTGTAAAATCTACTTCCGGCACTTTTACTCTTGAGGGAAATAATCTGTCCCTTGAGACAAGCGTTGGCTCATCAGGTTCAATCAGCCTAACTCCTGACGGTAACGGCTCAATAAATTTTAATTTGCCAGGCTTTTTCCCCGACCCATCAGGTCTTCTTAATATCACCGGTCAAAATATTATTTCCGGAAATTTAATTTCAGCTGTAGGGTCGTCTCTGACTGCCGGATATAAACTGATTGATCTGTTATCGGGAAATCCTTTGTCCTCCAAATTTTCAGTAGATGCCGGTGGTAATGTTTACATTGGAGGAAATTTAGATATCAACCGAAGTTTTTCTTCTTCTCCTTCAGGAACGCTGATTAATTCTAATCTTGCTGTAGCTGGTGTAATTTATGATGGCGGTTTAGGTATCTTTGGATCAAACGGCAGCCGCATACCGGTTTCAATAGACTTCACTAAAGATATCGTGATTGAATTCAACTTTAAAACACTATCAAAACAGATAAAAATATTAACTAATATCAACGAGGATAGTACCAAATATTATCTTTTCACTTGGAATACGGATGGAATGATGACTATTGAAAATTGCTCAACCGATTGTAGAGAGCTCACCAAAGACAATTTAGCCTGGATCAATGACAGTTGGCATCACGGCCATATCAGTTTTTCAGGAACTAATATTAAATGGAATATCGATAAAAGCGGAAAAAGTATCTCCGCTTCAACCCAAACTGATGTTCCCAAATTAACGGCAGGATTTATTCAATTCGCCCAAGGTTTTTCTGCTGTCAATAATTTACAAATTTCACCGACTTCCGATCTTATTCTGACAGCCGGTAATGCCGCTATAGGCGGCAGGCTTACCGCAGATGACCATATCACTACCCGCGGGCAACTGACAACCGGCAGCTTCTCCTCTCCTCCTACTGCAGAAGGAAATGGTGCCCTTTATTACAATAGCACTGATAATAAACTCTACTATTGGAACTCCGGCTCTTGGGTCTCATTGGGATCCTCCGGTGAAGGTAGCGATCTGTCCGAATATTACGGTGGCGACCCGACCATAAATGCCGCTGATATTGTTGCCATCAAAGACGGTGCTTCTCTTACCAAAGCCTATGTAACTAAAACTACCAGACCGTATCAAAATGATGTAATTGGCATCGTTTCTACTAATCCTCATCCTAATATATTATCGGCTGGTGTCTTCACCTTAAGTGATTATCCTGTTCCTGTCGCCCTTTCTGGCCGGGTCCCTCTCAAAGTATCCACCGAAAACGGATCTATCCGTGCTGGCGACCTCATCACTTCAGGAACCCTGGAAGGTTTCGGTATGAAAGCCGCTTCTCCCGGTCCCATAGTGGCTAAGGCCCTTCAAAGTTTCCCGGCAGGTGTAACTATTCCCTGCCCGTCGCAATCCAACTCTGATATAACGCAGGCAGATATTATCTGCGGCGAAATTATGGTTTTTGTCAATATTGGCTGGTATGATCCAACCCCGGCCTCCGAAGGACTAACCGAAATATTGAATCTTGTCCGGAAAGATTTATTTACGGCTAAAGAAATTCTTTCCGTTGGGATTTCTGAAGTATTATCGTCATTTGATACATTAATTGCCGGTTCTATCCGGTCAGATAGTATCGTTTCCGCTGTTATCGAAGCTGAAAATATCAAAACCCAAAACCTCTCCGTTGGCATTATTTCTCCTTTGGTTGAAGACGAGGAGATAATAATTGAAGGTTCGGTCAGCACTCAAAACCTGACAACAGAAAATCTGCAATCCAAAAACCTTACGACAGATATTGCTTCTGTCTCCGGCACTCTCTATGCGGATAATATCCAGTCTAGTCAAATTGACGAACTCAAATCATCATTTGGAAAACTCATCGAAAAAGTAAACCTACAACCTTCCATCTCCCCGTCTCCGCAACTAGAACCTAGTCCTTATAACCTAGAACCTAGTATTTCTCCTAAGCCTTCCCTAGAACCTAGTCCCTCTAACCTAGAACCTGATCTTGCATCTTCATCCTCTTCTCTTCTGTCTGACTCTGAATTGGATAGTTTGATCTCTAATACTGATGAAAACACTGCATCCCTCTTCACCCTCTATGAAAAAATGCGGGAATTCCTGACCAATCCTGATTACCAGCTGGGGTCTTCCTCGTTCCCTGCTATCGACGCGGAGGGTTTAATAAAAATTGAACAGCCCGTCAAAATCACCTCTCCGACCACTTTAGCGGATACCTCTATCTCCGGTCAGCTTCTTATTGACGGCACCATTGTTATGGAAAACAATAAAATTGCCGCCCTCAGCGACTCTTTATACCTGACCAGTCCTAAATTGATCGACTTTATGGGTGGTAAACTCCTGGTTGATTCCAAGGGTAACCTCATGGTTGCCGGGGAAATTATTGCCCAAAATGGCCTCGTTACCTCGGAAATAAAAGCTAGTCAAACAGATCTGACTATCACTCTGACAGATGCTTCACCCTCTTCTCAGCTGGCGGAAAATAGCCGTATTGGCGGCTTTGGTCAGCTTTTAATTAATAACCGGAATGAATCCGTTGCTTCTATTGATAGCCGGGGCAATGCCAGATTTAAAGGCGAACTGCTGGCTAAGAAATTGAGTCTGGACGGCACCATCGGTTCGGCCACCATCCCCGCTACCTATCAGCAATTAATAATATATAACGATAGTTTAACTGCTAACTCCTTAATCTATTTAACCCCGACTTCCGCCACTGACGGAAGCGCTCTTTATGTAGCCAATAAACAACCCTGTTCTCCAAACGACCAACGACCAACGACCAACGACCAATTATGCCGCCCCTATTTCACTATCGCTCTAGATAACAATATTACAAAAGATATCACCTTTAACTGGTGGTTAGTTAATTAAGTTATAATAAATAAAAATGACCAATCTAATAAATAAAATATTATCCGATCGCTTCATTCCCGTCATTCTTCTCTTCTCTTTTATCATTTCTCTCCTGCTTTTTTCCCGCATTCCAAACCAAACTCGGACTAATATCCTGGGAGCTGCCGATCCACCAACGTCAAACTGTCAATTAAATCAATGCGGTTTCTGCCAAAATTGCGGCCATTCGACAGGCGTAGGCTTATCCTGCGGTCCGCTCTCCCGCTGTATAAAAAAAGCAGACAATTATATTTGCCAATTCGATCTAAATTGTTTCTAGTGAAGACGATATTATGCCAAATGCATTGAATCTGTTAATCCGTATCATCCTCTCTGTCTTTTTCCTCATCTTTCCTATTTTCTACCTTAATTTCACCTTTGAACCTTCCGAACAAAGTAAACTCTTGCTATTAATAATCACCACTGCTTTTTTATTAATTCTAAACTCACTAAAAATTGCTTTCAGTCGGAAAATAAATATAATAAAAAGCCCCTATCTGTTACCGTTATTTCTAATAGCATCAATCTATATCATTTCATCATTTATCAACTCTCCCAATATCTTTCTCACTTTCATCACCGGTCAGTCAACCTCAACTTGGTTATTTCTCTTCATCTTTTTTCTTCTATTTCAAAACCAAAATAATCCAAAATTCCGCTTCTTTCTCTCACAAATGCTTGTTTTAGGAACAGCTCTTGCCGGCATCTACACCATACTCATGTATCTTGGGTTCACGCCTTTAAGTGTTATCACTCCCACCGGCAATCTGCTGTCAACCGCCCTCTTTTTCCTGATAATTATTGTTTTTGTTGTTGCCTCCCTTTCTCTGCGTTTCCATTTTTTCCCTTTCTTTATGCTTTTGATAATCATTGCATCCGAATTTACCATCCTTCTGCATCTTTTAGCCGACCAAAGGCCTATCCTTCTGCCTAATTCCATCGGTTTTTCCATTCTTTCCCGGGTTATCCAAAATCCCAAGGCAGTTCTACTCGGAGTTGGACCTGCCAATTTTCTTGCAGCCTTCACTCTGGGCAAACCGGCTTCCATAAATCAAACACCCATTTGGAATATCACCTTTTCTTCATCTTCCTCATTCTTGATTAATATGTTATCCGAAGCAGGAATCATAACTGGATTTATATACATTTATATCTTTATATCTATTTGCTATTTCCTGGTCAAATACCCCAAACTCTTTCCCTATCACATCAGTCTACTTATACTCATTCTCCTTTTAGCCTTCCTGCCGGCTAGTATTGCCATAATGATACTCCTGATCGTCTTTCTTGCCCTAGCTTGCCAATCCTCTGAAATCAGAACTATTAATCTTCATAAATTAAGCTTTATTATCTATGCCTTTCCCCTGCTCACTTTTGTTCTCGCCGCACTTTTCTCTTACCTCTCAATCAGAGCCTATTTAGCTGAGGTTTATTACCGCCAGTCGTTTTATGCTTTAGACGCTCAAGATGGGACGGATGCCTATAATAAGCAAAAACAGGCAATGAAACTCAATCCCTACATTGATAAATATCATCTGGCTATTGCTCAAACTTCACTCCTATTAGCCGATAGTCTGTCCAAAAAAGAAAATCCCGCCCCTGTTGATCTGCAGAAAATCCCCAAATTGGCCCAGCAGGCTATCGAAGAAGGAAAATTAGCCGTTAAGTTGAACAAAACCAATGTTTTTAACTGGCTGAATTTATCCAAAATTTATGCCTCTCTCGCCAGTTATGCCGAAGGCGCAGACAAATGGGCAATCGAAGCCGCCCGTCAGGCTGTGATTCTTGATCCGGTTAATCCCAATAATTATATCACTCTAGGTCAGTTGTATTTCGATCAGGATCAATTTGATAATGCTGAAAAATATTTCCTCCAGGCTCTAAAACTTAAAAATGATTTGGCCAAAGCTCATTATCAGTTGGGATTAGTCTTAATTAAGAAAAATAACAATGAGGAAGCCCGCCGGCATCTGGACCAAGCCCTAAAGCTCTATCCCGCCGCCAGCCCCGAATATATAGAAGTAGAAGAAGTTTTAAATTCGCTTCTGTAACTACCCTTCCTGACTTCTATCAATTAGTGTCCCATTTATTTAATAATTCCCGTCATTCCGAGAAATAATTCCCGTCATCCCGAGCGAAGTCGAGGGATCTGAAGTGATCAGTAAGGACTTTAGTATCTGATAAAATGGTGGTCAATGAGCATAAGATAAAAATATTTCTTTGTATATATCATGAGTAACAGGTAAGTGGGAAAGTTATTATAAGCGTTTTCGAATCTGTCAAAATGACGTCTGCACCTTCTGATTTATCGGGGGTTGCTTGCAATAAAAGTGTATCGGAAAATTGATATTTTTCGTGAGGGGCTTACTCGTTCTTCTATATGAAGTCTTTGAAGCCATATTTTAAATCGTTCAAGCATTTTGAAAGTTTATGCCGGTACAACAAGTGGCATCACGTATGAACTCCGGGTGTCTCCAGAATAAGAATCAAGAATAAAAGCATCCGATCTTTGTCTTTGATAAAACAATAAGACTATAGTTTCTCCTTCCCAAGTTGGAGTTGTAGTTCTGATACCTGGACCAAGCTTTTTCTCTGGAAATAAAGATATACCAGATGTATCAAGACGATTAAAAACTAGTCCCAAATAATCAACTGCTTCGCCAATTACGACTTGCGCACCTTCAATATGTAGTCCCGCATTCAATTCACCAACTCTCTGACGATGCTCATTTAGTGTCAAACCATGACTTTCAGGAAGCAAAAGCTTATCTGGGTAAAAAGTAACTTCACTGAATCTGGAAGGTGTAGCTAATAATTGCTGTGTTTTTCTTACACGCTGATTATGATCTCTAACCCACCTTGGTGGAAATATTATTTTCTCAGTATCTTCTGGAAGTGATGATCGTATCTGACGTCCTTCCGCCCGAAATGCTTGAATAGTTTTGTCATTAAGCGGTATTATTTCATATCCAAGGCCTTCAAGTTGCCTCTGAGTTTCTTCAGAAAATCCTTTTCTTTCAGGAATTTCTTCTTTAATCGGAATGTCTTGACCCCGTATCTTTCTCAATAATTCTACTGCGGAAGCTAAGAACTTATCTTTAGATGAACCAGTATTTTGGAGTCCAAATTCAAGTCGATCAAACATACAGTGGCAATCATAGCGTACTATAGGGTTAATGTCAAAATGCTGTCCTGGTTCATTACCTCCCGTAGACTTCTCCTTTCTTTTTCGATTGATAATACTCCATAGGAGTCAAGTAGTTAAGGGACTGGTGTGGCCGGTAAC
>MFJM01000010.1:12315-15664 GCA_001779205.1 Candidatus Gottesmanbacteria bacterium RIFCSPHIGHO2_02_FULL_39_14 | reverse complement strand
CGACAACGGCATCAGAAGAATTAAGGTCAAAGCAACAGATGAAGACGGCAGAAGCGGCGAATCCGAAATTACTATCGGGATCAATACCTCAGCCGAACCGACTTTAATACCCCAACCTACTCAAACTCCGGTGGTCAGTCCAGTTCCCACCTGAAGTGATTAAGAATACCCTTTTATTTTTAAATGATATTTTTCCGTGACAATACCTATAATTTTATCTCTAATCAATTTAACTTCTTCAGAATCCAAATTTTTTTGCGGATGCTGATAGATAACCTTAAATGTTATCCAATCGATAAATTTTTCCAGGAAGATAATCTCTTTTATAAAAGGATTACTTTTTTTAATTTCTTCCATCAGAAAGCCGATTTTAATTTTTTTATCAATGCCAACTGTTAAATTTTCAACAACCGGCGGAAAGAAGGGAATCGGCTGATATATTTTTGCCAGGTTAACCAAAGGATATAAATCATCTAGGTTTATCTCAGCAAGAAATACTTCTTTATTTAGAGAAAAAGATGACAGCAAATCAGGATGAACGGCACCCAGAGTAATCAAAGTGGAATTGTCTTTTTTATAAACAAGACTTTTATGAGGATGAAAGAGATGGCCAGGGGTGAAATAAGTCTTTAGATTAATAATTCCCAGTTCATTCAAGAGGGAATCGATTATTCCTTTAAGTTGGTAATAATCGACATTATTGGATATAACAAGATGATTTTTTTCATCAGGTAATTCTCTGTCAGAGGGTAAATAGACCTTTGCTAATTCAAATAGTAATAAATCATCCCTAAAATAAGTATTATTTGAAATAATATCCAGCATTGAGGGTATAAGAGAAATTCTTAAATATTCCAAGTCTTTAGTTAAAGGATTTTTCAGTTTTAGATGGTCTTTTTTATCCAGATGCGATTTATTAATTAATTGGGAAGATATAAGAGAATAATAATAAGTTTCTGTATAACCCCAATATTTAAGCATGATTTTAATTTTTTCTTCTAAAATCAAATCATCTGTTTTTTGAGATAGCGGTATGTCTCCTGTCATTAAGGCTGAGGGTAGATTTTGATATCCGTATAAACGGGCAACTTCTTCTACGATATCAACCGGTTGATCAATGTCAGACCTGCGGAAGTAGGGAGGTTCAATCAACAAAAGATTATTTTTTTTACTAATCTTAAAGTGAAGAGAATTCAGTATTTTTATAATTTCATTTTCATTAATTTTAATGCCAATTTGTCGATTGATAAAATCGGCTGTAATAGTAATTTTCTTCTTTTCAGGTTTAAACGGATAGATATCAATTAGAGGAGAAGCTATTCGGGCATGACATTCTTGTTGATAAAGGTTAACAGCAGCCACAATTGTTCTTTTTGCCAAATGACTATCCGGATTTTTTTCATTAATTGAGGCTGCCAGAGTTCTTAATCCTAATTTTAATGAAGTGTTTCGGATTACAAGCGGATTATTGGATTCTATAAAGACAATAATTCTTTCAGTAAGGTTAGTGACCACACTATTTTGGGTTCCCATAATTCCCGGTAAATCAATGATTCTGCCTGTACCATCATCAATGACAACATCAGTTCCGTCAACCGCAAAAATTTTCCCATCCAAAGTGGTTAATTTTTCTCCTTTTTTGGCATAACGGATGATCAGACTGCCGGTTTTTACTCTGTCATAGTCAAATACATGGCACGGATGTCCCAATTCAAGCATTAGGTAATTAGTGATATCAATGACATTATTAAGAGATCGGACACCGGCTTTTTCCAGTCTATCGGCTATTTTTTTGCTTGATTTGTTAAGATTGACATTATCTAAGACACAAGCCAAGATACGATGACATAACTTTTGAGGATCAGAAACAGTTAAGGGAAGTCTGTTTTCTTCTTTAAAAGGTATAATCTCTTTTTCCTTATAAATTGATTGAAATCCAAATCTGGGCAGTATTGCAGCAGCTTCTCTGGCAATTCCTTCTACAGAAATGGCATCAATTCTATTAGTAGTTATTTCAATATGATAAAGGTAATCCCTGTCTACTCTTTCAATTTTTTCAACTGACGGACCACAAAGAGAAAGGCTCTTTTGAATATCATCCGGTTCAGCGTTTGTTTTTATAAAATCTCTTAGCCAGGAATCAGGGATTAAAATGTTCATAATCTAAAATTGCTCTAAAAATCTGATATCGTTCTGATAAAGAATTCTGAGATCCGAGATCTTCATACCTTCCTTCATCAAATAAGTTCTTTCAACACCCCAACCAAAAGCAAAACCGGTATATTTTTGCGGGTCAATATGACCATTTAGCAGAACTTTGGGATGAACCATGCCTGATCCTCCCAATTCCAACCAACCAGATTTACACAAACGGCATTTTTCTCCATTATCAAGAACACCCTTTCCCAAACATAGGCCACAGTTGATGTCCACTTCAAATGACGGTTCTGTAAAACGAAAATGAAACGGTCTAAGCCTGGTTTTTCGTTGAGGTCCGAAAAACTTTCTGGCAAAATAATCCATAGTACCTTTAAGATGGGTAATATTAATGCCAGAATCAACAACCAATCCTTCAAATTGATGAAACATAGGAGTGTGGGAAATATCCCAGTTAGGACGATAACACTTAGCGATATTAATCATTCTGATGGGCGCTATACTTTTTACTCTTTCCATTTCTCTGACTTGACCACTGGAGGTATGGGGAGATAAAACCATCCGGCCATATTTTTTTGAGGAGGGAGTGTCAATAAAAAAAGTCTCAATATCGTCCCTTGCAGGATGATTTTTCGGCATATTGAGGCTTTCAAAGGCATACCATTCCCATTCCACTTCCGGATAGCGTACACGGGTAAAACCAATATTTTCAAAGATAGAAGTAATTTCAGAAATAGCGTATGACACCAGGTGAAGGTGTCCTTGAGGAGGACGGAATCCGGGCATAGTCACATCTAATACTTGCTTTAGTTTTAGTTTATTGATCTCGATTTTTCTCAGATTAAAGAATGAATTGACTTTATTTTTGATTTCGTTGGCCATTTTCCCTATTTCAGGTTTTTGAGAAGAAGGTAAAGTCTTAAAATCTTTAAAAATTTTGGTAATTATTCCGTTAGATCCGAAGAGTTCTAACCAATAATTATTTAAGGAATTATGATCAGCAATATTAAAAATATTTTTTTCGGCAGCAGCAAGAATTTCTTTTAATCTTCTTTCCATAAGAAAATATTATCTTTTTCGAAACCATTTGTCGATCCTGTCAAAAGCTTTATTGATGTCTTCGACCGGTGAGCCAAAGGAAAGCCGCAGATGATATTCGCCTTCAGGTCCGAAACCTATTCCAGGAACAGTA
>MFJM01000010.1:569-12291 GCA_001779205.1 Candidatus Gottesmanbacteria bacterium RIFCSPHIGHO2_02_FULL_39_14 | reverse complement strand
TTTTTTGCCATATCGATTGAAGATAACGGCAGTTTATAGCGGGGAAAGACATAGTAGGTTCCCTTAGGCGGCACGAATGCAAACAAATCAGGCAGTTTATTGAGACGATTGATGATAGTCTGACGGTTTTGGAAAAGCCAAAGACGGTGTTTTTTAACAATAGCTTGAGGACCGGTTAAGGCGGCTATTGCGGCCTCCTGTGATATATGCGGAGCACAAACAATATTGGCATCATGAATTTTCAGAATATGGAATAAAAGATCATAATTCGTGTGCAAATAACCTATCCGCCAACCCATCATGCCGTATTTTTTTGATAGGGAACAACAGCGGATGACTCTCGGCCAAAGTTCCTTGATGGTGGCGATATTAAAATATTGGCTATCGTCATAAACAAGATAGTCATAGACTTCGTCAGTAAGACAATAAATTTTCTTTTGTTTTAATATTTCGGCCAGTTCAAACAGATCTTCTTTTAAAAAAACAGCTCCGGTCGGATTCTGGGGATTATTGATGATAATAGCTTTGGTTTTGCGGCTGACAGCTTTTTTGATGGCTTTAATATTCAAGCGGTAGCCGTATATTTTATCATCAATCATGGGAACGGGTACAACCACACCTTGGGCCAGGCAAATTTGCTCAGCATTGGAAGAGAAATACGGTGAGGGTAAAATTACTTCATCCCCGGGATTGACTAAGGCCAAGATCGAATAAAACAAAGCGGCCATACTGCCCGGTGTTATTAAGATTTCTTCAGAAGAGACCGGTAAATTAAGCTCTTTTGCCGATAATTCAGCTACAATTGCCCGCAATTGGGGAAGTCCGATAAGAAGGGTATATTTATCAATATCCGCCTTTTGCTTTAACTGTTTTATGACATGCTGATGGATAAATTCCGGTGCCGGATAAAAAGGTAAACCGACGCCTAAGGAAACAATATCCTTACCTTTGGCTTGTTCCCGGGCTCCCAAATACATCATTTCTTTGATAACCGAGACGCTTGCGGTCAGAAGCCGGTCGGCCACTTCAGGTAATTTTTTATTTAAGCCTTGGGAGGCAAAGACTGAACGGTTCATATTTTAATTCTCCGAAGATAATTCTGATAATTTTTTTTAATATCATTAAGGTTATCACTGCCGAATTTTTCCAATAATACATCGGATAAGACAAAGGCAATCATAGCTTCAGATATTACACCGGCACGGGGTACGACGCAAATATCGGAACGTTCAACTACCGCCTTAACTGATTTTTTAGTTTGCAGATTAATAGTGTTAAACGGATTACCTAGGGTGGAAAGCGGTTTGTGATAGACGCGACAGACAATATCCTCACCATTAGTAACTCCTCCCTCAAGTCCACCGGCATGATTGGTTTTACGGAGGTATTTTTCATCATAATAAATTTCATCATGAACCTGTGAGCCAAATTTACCCGCATTGGTTATTCCATCGCCTATTTCAACAGCTTTAACTGAAGGAATACTCATTAAGGCACGGGCAATTAACCCGTCAAGTTTTCTGTCCCAGTGGACATAGCTGCCAAGTCCTGGAGGGACATTTCGGGCAATAATCTGAATCACCCCTCCCAGGGTATCCTTTTTCTTTAGCGCCCTTATTATTATTTCTTCAATTTGAGAATTATCCGGAATTTCCATTTTTCCAATTCGTATTATTCTACTATCTATCTGAATATTAAATTCCGAAAGAAATCTACGACAAATGCTTCCGATTGCTACCCGCATTATTGTTTCGCGGGCGCTGGACCTTTCAATAACATTTCTAATATCGCTAAAGCCGTATTTTAAAGCTCCGGCCAAATCAGCATGACCGGGACGGGGATTTGAAACTTCCCGGAGGTGTGAAGTTTGTTCACTCGGGGGGTGAACAGACATGGTAACCTTCCAATTTTGAAAATCGGAATTTTCAACAAGAAGAGCAATCGGGCTGCCGATGGTTTTTCCGAGCCGGACACCGGAAAGGATTTTTACTTTATCTTTTTCAATCAGTCCCCTTCCTCCACGCCCGGCACCACCCCGCCGTTTATCCAAATCTTTTTGGATAATTTCTTCGGTAACTGAAAGCCCTACCGGAATACCCTCTAAAATAGCTAATTCCGCCTGGCCGTGCGATTCTCCAGCTGTTAGAAATCTCAACATAAAGCTTTCTCCATAATTTTAACTGGTGCATCTATACCTGTGAATAATTTGAATTTTAATACAGCCTGCCATAAAAGCATTCTTTCGCCATAAACTATTCGGCAACCAACTTTATGAGCATCTTTAACCAGTTTAGTTTCTTTAGGTTGGGTGATAATCTCCATTACAGACAAATCAGGAAATAACAGTTTTTTATTTATTAACGATTTATTTATCTCAGGATACATGCCGACAGTTGTGGCGTTAATAATAATATCAGCTTTTTTAATTTCCTTGTTTAAAACAGACAAATTTTTCCGGTTTAAAAGACTGATTTTACCTCCTTCGTCTGAGACAGCCACAGCAATACTTTTTGAGGCACCACCGTCTCCCAGAATTATAATTTTTTTATTTTTTAAATTTACATTTTTTTCTTTTAAGGCTAAAACAGCACCCTGGCCATCAGTATTTACACCGATCAGTTTTCCGTTTCGGTTGATGACAGCATTAACCGCTCCAATCCTCTTAGCATTGCCATCAAGTTCATCAAGGTATTTTATTATTTCTATTTTAAAAGGAAATGTTACGCCAACAGCATTTATTCCCAAATGACGAATACCGTCAACAGCTTTTTTGAGATCGGTTACTGCAAACGGAACATAGACATAATTTAGATTTAATGCTTTAAAGGCAGCATTATATAGAGCATACATTATGCTAGTTTTATAAGTCTGTCCAAAAAAGCCGATTATTTTGGTTTGGCCGTTTATGTTCATAATTTATCAATAATTTTGTTTGCTATTTCAGAAGGATTTTCATTTTTAATATTAACTACAATATCTGCTGTTTTTTCATACCAATGCCTTCGTACTTTTAATATATCATTTAAAGATTTTTCCGGATTATCTTTGTCTTTGAAAAAGGCAGAAAGACCCATTTTTAATATTCTAGCCAATAAAACATTTTTATCAGTATCTAAAAAGAAAATCTTCCCCAATTTTTTTAAGATAGTCCTATTTTCAGGAAGAAGAGGTGTTCCTCCTCCGCAAGATAAGACAAAGCTTTTATTTTTGATTTGTAAAGAAATTTTTTTCAAAGTTTTGTTTTCCAGTTTCCTAAAATAGTCTCTCCCTTTTTTTAGAAATATTTCTCTAAAGGAGAGTTTTTCTCCATTTTCCGTAAGAAAGAGTTTTTCGATTTCATCATCAAGCTCAATCGATTCTACATTTAATTGTTCAACCAGCTCCTTAGCAAGAGTTGATTTGCCGCTTGCTTTCATACCGATAAGGACAATATTTCTCATATGAGTTTTAAATTCGCTCCCGCTTTTTGCATATCAGTAACAAAAGTTTCAAAAGATTTTTCCAAAGTTTCAGCATCAGAGATAATAGTTTCTCGTGACGCATTTAAACCGGCTACAGCCAGAGACAAGACCATCCGATGGTCTTTATAACCATTTACTTTTCTTCCCTTTAATTTCCAGGTTCCATCTTGATTGATTATAAGACCATCTTTTTTTTCAATGACTTTGGCACCCATTTTTTTAAGTTCATTGCATATTGCCGAAATTCTGTCGCATTCTTTCCACCGGGCGGTTTGAGCATTGTTGATGATAGTTTTTCCCTTAGCAAAACAGGCAGCCACGGCAACCGTTGGTACCTGGTCTGGCATGATATTCATATCAATTTCAATTCCGTGCAGTTGACTGGTTTTAGCGGTTAAAGTACTATTTTTATTTTTAATATCAGCGCCCATTTTTATAAGAACATCCAAAACAAATTTATCTCCGTAGGGATCAGTTTCATCCATACCCTTGATGGTAATTTTCGAACCAGAGGTCAGGACAGCGGCAAGAAGCGGATATGACGGCGCTGACCACTCAAAAGGAATGATAGCCGTAAAAGCAATTGGAGGATTGTTGCCCGGAAAATGATAATGCGTATGGTTTTCGTTTTCATATTTTATACCGACTTTATCAAACCAATAAAGAAGAAGATCAATATAAGCAGTTTCACCGGAATTTTTAACATAAATATCAACAGGTTGTTTGGAAAGAGCCGAGGCAATTAAAACAGAAAACACAGGTTGACACCCGGTACCATCCATCAATGCTTTTCCTCCATTAACTTTCCCTTTGATAAGGAGCGGTGCCATTCCGTCATTTTTTGTGGAAATAATTGCCACTCCCAATTTTTTAAAAGGCCGGAATAAATTTTTAGAAACTGTCCTTAAATTACGAATTGATTGGTCTCCGGTTATCACCGTCCATCCAGGACAGGTAGCGGCAACTCCTGATGTAAAAAAAAGCATAGTACCGGAATTGCCGACATTAATAATATCATTAGGAGTTTGAAGTTTACCGGCAACTCCTTCAACTCGATAGATATTTTTCCTAATCTCTTCTATTTTTGCTCCAAACAACCTCATTGCTTTAACCGCCTCGTGCCAGTCATTACTTAATTTAGGCTCTCTGATAATTGATTTTCCGTTAGCAAGACTGGCCAAAATCAAAGCTCTGAAGGAGTGAGTTTTACTCCTGGGCATTCTGATTTCGCCTTTTAAATTTTGGCTTTTTCTGACAAGCAAATTCATTTTTTATTAATAAATTTAATCAATTTTTTTAATCCTTGATAATAACTTTTTTCTTTCAATCCCACCACCTTACCGATTCTGATATCTTCCAGAACATTAACTTTTTTATTAATGCCAGATTTATTGATATCTGACATATGAATTTCCATAACAGGCTTGCCGTGGTCTAATAAAGCTTGACGGAAACTATAAGCATATCGGATAAGTGCTCCCGGATTGACTAATATCCCGTCAGCTTTTCGGGACTTGTCTTTTTGTAAAAAATCAATAATTTCACCTTCATGATTGGATTGAAAAAATTCCAGTTCGATTTTTTCTTTCGCAGCTAGAACAGCCAATTTTTTATTTATTTGGTTAAGAGTTATTGATCCATATTTTTCAGGATCCCTTTTACCGAGCACATTCAAATTAGGTCCGTTGATGACCAATATCTTCATAAAGTTATCTCCTGAATAACACTTTTAATAACAGATAGTGGTATATCATCCCTAATGATTACTTGACCGATATCTTTAATGAGGATCAGACGGCCATCTTTTTTATCAAATTCCAGGGCGCTTAATATTTCGTCTGGATCCAAAGCTTGAGCTTTAACTGGAAGGCCGACGGAGGATATTAAAGATATTATTTTATTTTTATTAACTTCGGATAATAAATTCATTTGTTGACTGACTTTGGCTATGGCGCAAATTCCGACTGAGACAGCCTCTCCATGAGAAAATCTGCCTTCACCGACGCTTTCAAGCGCATGTCCGACTGTATGGCCGAGATTAAGGACTTCACGGATACCTTGATTGTCAAAAGGATCCTGTTTAACAATGGCCAATTTTATTTTCTGGCATTGGGAGATTAAATTAATAAGCAGACGCGCATTCGCGCGAGATTCCTCGACTGCGCTCGGAATGACACTGATATCCGGTTTGCTAAAGGCAATATAATATTTGACAATTTCACCCATACCGTTTCTTATTTCTGTGTCAGGTAGAGTTTTCAAAAGATTAACATCGCTTATAACAAGATCAGGCTGATAGAAGGTACCGACCATGTTTTTAATAATTTTATTGTCGAGCGTTACATTCATACCGTTTTTACCGCCTATGGCAGCATCAACCATAGCCAGAAGGGTGGTCGGGATAAAGACGCATTTAATACCTCTTAAAAGAATTGATGCCAGAAAACCTGCGCAATCGGTGATGCTGCCTCCTCCGAGAGCTATAAGAGTCGAATTACGGTTGATCTTATGACTCAATATTTTAGTAATTAAATTTTTTAAATCCCGCATATTTTTACCGGATTCTTTTTTATTAATAAAAATTTTAATAAGATTTTTATCTAGTTTTTCTAATTCTTCGACTACTGTTTGGCCGGCTAAATGATAAATATTTTTATCTGTTAGAAGAATAATTTTTTCAAAATTAACATATTTTTTTACCAGTTCTGATAGATTGGCAATTAAATTATTTCCGGTCAAATAAACGGATTTTTTTTGAGATGAATCATTAATAATCTTGGTTAAAGTATTATTCATAACCCTTGAATCCTTTTTGATTCTTTAATAATCAGAGTGCAAAGGGTCTCAATAAATTTTTTATTCAGTTTTAATTTTGCAGCTTCGTCTAACCATTTTTTAACGACAATTTTATCCCGATTTCTATCAAGGATTAAAAGACCTGTCTTTTTTTTGACCAGGCCGATTCGAGTTGCAACCGTCAATCGTTTTTCAACCAGATACAGAATTTGTCTATCCAGATGATCCAATTTATTTCTTAATTTATTAAGCATAAATTTGTTTTCCTTTGGGATATATACCCAGAATTTTTAGGAAAAGACAGTACTTTTTCATATCATGCAAAACTAGTTTTAAATCAGTTTGTTTCTTTATTTCCAGATCAATATAAAAGATATATTGCCAGGGGGAGCCCAAGATGGGGCGGGATTCAATTTTAGTAAGATTTAACCCCCTTTCAGCATAAGGAATTAACACCTTAACTAAACTTCCCGGTTTATGCTCGAGTGAGAATATTAATGATACTTTATCACCTATTTTATTCATTTGATTTTTGATTATTACGAACCTGGAATAATTGGCAGGATTATCTTCAAGATGTTCCCTAATAATTTTAAGTCCATATATTAGAGCAGTTTTTTTGCTAGCTATGGCACAATAATCTTTATCTTTATTTAATAATAAGGCTGCTCCTGATGCAGTATCCGATGTAATGATCGAAACCAAATGCGGGTTTTGAGACATAAATTTCCTACACTGTTTAAATGCTTCAGAGTGAGACAAACAATATTTGAATAATTTAGAATCAGAGGCAGTGTCTTTTGAAAGAAGACAATGATTGATTTTAAGAATGAGTTCTCCGGCAATATAAACTTTTTTTTCATAAATAAGATCATATGATTCCAAAATACTTCCACTGACACTATTTTCTATCGGAATAACTCCAAGATAATTATTATTTCCGATAATCCTGTCAAATATTTCTTCCAGAGTATTTTTACCCAGAAGAATATCCTTATTTTTTTTGACGGAAGTAGCAGCCAAATGGCTATTAGAACCGGTATTGCCTAAAAATAAAATAGTCTTTTCCATAGAATTAAAGTCTGTCGACTGCTTTGGCGATTAATTTGACTTCTTTAATCAACTTTTCCAGTTCCTGTATCGATATAGCCTGGTCTGAATCAGAGATGGATCTTGCCGGATCCAAATGGGCTTCAATTAAAAGTCCGTCGGCTCCGGCCGCCACAGAAGCCCGGCTCATGGCTCTAACCAGACTGGAACGACCTGTTCCATGGCTGGGATCGACAAAAACAGGTAAATGCGTTTCGTGTTTCAGATAAGCAACTGCATTCAGATCCAAAGTAAATCTGGTTTCCGGAACAAAACTGCGGATACCACGTTCGCAGAGAATAATGTTTTGATTACCACCAATCAGAATATATTCCGCTGCCAACAATAATTCCTTATAGGTGGCACACATGCCTCTTTTGAGAAGAACCGGTTTTCTTTGAAGACCCAATTCTTTTAACAAGGGATAATTCTGCATGTTTCGGGTTCCGACTTGAAAGATATCGGTATACCGGGCCACTAAATCGATGTCTCTTACATCCAATATTTCGGTAATCACCGGCAATTGATTGAAATCAGCTGCCAGTCTTAGGAAATGAAGCCCGATTTTACCTAAGCCCTGAAAATCATAAGGAGCTGTACGGGGTTTATAAGCTCCGGCACGGATAATATGACTACCGGCATTTTTAATCTGACCGGCTGTGTCAAAGATCTGTTTTTTCGATTCTACGGAACAGGGTCCGGCCATGATTATTATTTTTTTATTACCAATGACCAGATTTTCCCTGATTTTTATTTTGGTTTTTGTTTTAAGTTTTGACAGACTGGCTAATTTATAAGGACGGTCAATCTCTATAATTTCAGAAACAAATTTATGTTTTTTAATTTCATTTTTCGTCAGTTCTCCGCATTTACCTACTATAACCATTAAAGATTGGTCCGCCATGTCCACAGGAATAACTTCAACATTTTTATTAACCAAAAATTGACGGATCTGTTTTTTATCCGATAGAGGTAGATTTTTTTTAAGAATTATAAGCATAAAAAAAGCCCCATTCTCTGGGGCTGTGATTTTTATTAAATAATTAGGAAATTACTTAGACAAAACCAAACCAACCCCAAAATACGGGGCAAAGTAAAAATATAACCAACTGTTGATTTGGACTGTCATAACTTACTAAATAGCTTATCAGCTTTTTTTTATTTTGTCAAGTATGGCTTTAAAAGCGTTTTCATCATTAATAATCAGATAAGACAGCATTTTTCGATCAAGACTAATTTTGGCTTTTTTAAGTTCATTGATAAATTGACTGTAAGAAAGATTATTATTTTTAAGATAAGCAGAAATTCTGGTAATCCATAATCTTCTGAAATCTGATTTTTTCTTTTTTCTGCCGGCATAAGCGTAAACACCGGCATGAAGATAAGCTTCACGGGCAACTTTGACCAGTCTTCTTTTTGTCATCCGGTAACCTTTAACCGACCGTAATAATTTCTTATGACGTTTATGCGAAGAAACGCCTCTTTTTATCCTCATAGATAATTAAGTTAATAATAATTTCTTAATTTGCTTTTCCTGTTTGGACGACAACTGAATCGGTCGCTTATAACTTCTTATTAGTCTTTTGGATTTGTGGAATTTCCGGTGACTAGAATACTGATGTCCCCGGAAAACCTTACCTCTTGCGGTAATTTTGAATCTTTTAGCAACAGTTTTACGTGTTTTTTGTTTTGGCATACAGTTAATTCCCTTTTTGTGAGACTAACATGGCAACTAGCACTCTACCTTCAAAATAAGGTGATTTAATCACCCGCGCAAACGGGGACAGATAATTAATTGCCTTATTAATAACAGTCATTCCGAATTCTTTCTTGGTTATTTCCCTGCCTTTGAAAGGTACAGCTAATTTCAATTGGTTACCTTCTTTAAGAAACTCTTCCGCCTGGGTTAACCTGGTTTTGAAATCATGTTCACCCATAAAGGGTGAGAATCTCACTTCTTTAACAGTGACATGTTTAACTTTTTTTCTTGATTCCCTTTCTTTCTTGGCTTCCAAATACTTGAATTTCTTAAAATCAATGATTTTTACAACGGGAGGTTTGGCGTGAGGCGCAATTTCCACCAGATCCTTGCTTTCTTTTTGAGCAAGTCTCAAAGCTTCTTGACGATCTTTTATACCAATTTGCCTACCCTTATCATCAATCAGTCTTACTTCAGGAGCTGTTATTTGGTAATTAAGCCGATAATATTTAGACCTTGTTTTCAATCTGTTTTCGTAAAAAAGCTTTAAATTTCTTCAAAGTAAATTTTCCTAGATCTTGTCCCTCCCGATTTCTGACAGATAAAGACAAAGTTCGAAATTTAATTTCCTGATCCCCTATTATACCCAAATAGGGAACTTTTTGTAAAGTTGCATCCCTTATTTTAGACTGCATGGTTTCTTTACGGATGTCAATTTCTACCCTGAAACCCATAGCTATTAATTGATGACTGATTTTATTAGCATACTCCTGGTGGCGATCTGCAATTGGTATAAGAGTGATTTGTGTAGGTGACAACCAGATAGGAAATGCACCAGCATAATGTTCGATTAAAACTCCAAAAAATCTTTCCATGGATCCTAAAATTGTCCTATGGATCATCATAACCTGTTTTTCTTCACCTTTTTGGTCAATATATTTAATAGCAAATCCCCTACCTAATTTATGGAGATATTCAGCTAATTTATCCCGGGTTCCAAACTTCAATTTAAAGGTTTTCAGAAGCCAGAATTCGTCTATTTCCTCTTGAGTTGTAGCGGCAGATGTTGGTTGATTGAAATCAAATTGAATTGTGCCTAATTGCCATTCACGTCCAAGAGAATCCTTAATTTTTGAATCAATTTTAGGACCGTAAAAAACTCCCTGACCCTTGTCGATGGCATAATCAATAGATTCATCCTGACAGGCTTTTTTTAAAGCATCTTCGGCCATTTGCCAATCTTTTAACGAGCCCAGATATTTTTCAGGCCGCGTTGCGATATAGGCTTTATAATCCTTAAAGCCAAAGACCTCATAAAAATATTTCGTCAGTCTAATGACACCTTTAACTTCTTCAAGAACCTGTTCAGGCGTACAGAAAATATGAGTATCATCCTGGGTAAAACCTCTTACTCTGGTCATACCGTGTAATACACCGGCTCTTTCATATCGATAAACCGTACCTAATTCCCCCATTCTTATAGGCAGTTCGCGATAACTACGCGGACGGGATTTGAATATCTGAATATGATTGGGACAGTTCATGGGCTTTAAGACTTCGTCTGCCGTATAGTCATCCCTACTTTCTCCTTCAATATATTGATGAAGCATGATGGGAAACATGAAATCAATATATTTGGATAAATGACGGGACAAAACGAACATATCCATGCTGGCAATATGAGGCGTATTTACCAGCTGATAGCCATGCTTATAATGTGTATCTTTCCAGAACTGTTCAACTATGTTACGAACATAGGCCAATTTCGGATGCCACAAAATAAGACCGGCACCGGTTAGGGGGCTTGTTGAGAACAGATCGAGTTCTTTGCCAAGTTTCCGGTGATCTCTTTTTTCAGCTTTCAGCTGTGAAGCAAGAAATTCATCCAATTCTATTTGGGTCGGAAAACAAGTGCCGTAAATTCTGGTCAGCATTTTGTTTTTTTCTGAACCCCGCCAGTAGGCTCCAGCAATTTTTAAAAGCTTGAAATTTTTTAAAGCTTGTGCGGGATTATCAATATGGCCGCCACGACAAAGGTCAATATAATCACCTGATTTATAAAAAGTTAATGCCTGACCATCTTTGGAAAATTCTTCGATAAGTTCCAATTTATATTGATTATTACTAAATTGTTTAATGGCTTGGTTGTTAGTGACTTCAATTTTTTCGAAAACTTTCCACAAGGGAAGAATTTCTTTCATCTTTTTTTCAATTTTCGGTAAATCGGAATCAGAAATCTTTTCTTTTTCGAAATCAAAATCATAATAAAAACCGTTTTCAATCGAAGGCCCTATTGTTCTTTTTGTTTCCGGCCATAATTCCATGACTGCAGCAGCCAGAAGATGGGCACAAGAATGACGAAGATTATCCAAATTTTGTTTGTCGTTCATAAAAAAACCGTTTTTTTTATACGCGTCCGATGTCACATCGAACAGGTTCCAGCGCATATTTAAAAACGGTACTCAACTTTCTCCTATTATGTTAGAGTTGACAATACGCTTTGAGGTTGGTGAGGTCTCATGCAGACGCGTATGAAAAATATTATATAAAAATATCTATATAAAAGTCAATTTTTCCGAAAATGTGGAAATTTAAAGGCAGACGGACAAATTTTATTAAGAAAACATTCCTGGCACTTTGGCTTTTTGGCCTGACAAATACTCCGGCCGTGGTCAAT
>MFJM01000010.1:0-507 GCA_001779205.1 Candidatus Gottesmanbacteria bacterium RIFCSPHIGHO2_02_FULL_39_14 | reverse complement strand
TTTTTTCCGGGTCCTTATTTTTAGTAAACCCCAGACGTCGGGACAAACGAATGACATGTGTGTCGACGGCAATGCCTTCGACCACTCCATAAGCATTACCGAGTATGACATTAGCTGATTTTCGGGCAATTCCCGGAAGAGAAAGTATGTCTCTCATAGTTTTTGGGACTGATCCATTATATTTATCTTTTATTAATTTAGCAGAAGACAGAATATTTTTAGCCTTATGTCTAAAAAAACCAGTAGATTTTATGTCATTTTCAAACTCAACCAAATCAGCTTTAACATAATCATCAAAAGTTTTATATTTCAAAAAAAGTTTTTGGGTTACCAAATTAACCCTTTTATCGGTACATTGGGATGAAAGAATAACTGCCACCGTCAGTTCCCAATTGTTGGAATAATTTAAAACGATTTTGGCATGAGGATAATGTTTTTTTAATAATGACAGAATTTGAGAATATTTACTCATAACCTTATAATACTATAGAAATAATTTTGGACTCG
>MFJM01000009.1 GCA_001779205.1 Candidatus Gottesmanbacteria bacterium RIFCSPHIGHO2_02_FULL_39_14 | reverse complement strand
TGCCATTCTGACTTTTTTCTTTTTATCGGCATCATATAACCGGATACTCTATTTTTTGCTGTTTTTCCCCCTGCTACAGGTAGTCATGTTGGCCTTTTTCCATAATTCCCTGACGCAAATCATCAACGTCAACATTGTCGTCAATTTACTTTTTTTGCTGTTTGCCCTGACCTACCTATACCTAAAGGAATCAGCGGAAATTTATAGTATAATCCGTAAAATCAGAACTTATGCCTTACATCTCAAATAAAAGCTTCCATAAATTATCCGTTATTGTTCCTGCCTACAGACAAAAAAAAACCATTGTCAGAGATGTCAAAAGGCTGGAGAAAACGCTGAAAAATATCAGATATCCTTACGAAATTATCGTGGTTGTTGATGGCTACGGAGACGGAACCTACAAATCAATCAGAAAGATTGCTTCCCCGGATATCAAAATTCTGGTTTATCAGAAAAATCAGGGAAAAGGGCATGCGGTCAGGCTGGGCATGACCAAGGCTACCGGTGATTATATTGCCTTTATAGATGCCGGCATGGAAATTGATCCGAACGGCATCTCCATTCTCCTTGAGCATTTGGAATGGTACAACGCTGATATCATTGTCGGCTCAAAAAGGCATCCGGCTTCAATCGTCAGATATCCGCTCGGCCGGAGGTTTTTAAGCCGCGTTTATCAGCTCCTTGTTTTTCTGCTGTTCCGGCTTAACGTCCGCGATACCCAGGCCGGCATTAAAATCTTCAAAAGGAAAGTCTTACAGAAAATGCTGCCCAGGCTGGTAGTCAAAAGGTACGCTTTTGATCTGGAAATGCTGGCTGTGGCCTATCATCTCGGTTTTAGGAGAATTTATGAAGCTCCGATCAAGTTGAAATACAATTTCAATGATTTGACTCATGCCTCAACCTTAAAAACCGTATACGCTATTCTTTGGGATACTCTGGCTATTTTTTACCGGCTCTATATCCTCAGGTTTTATCAATCCCGCCGGAGAGCAGCCAAAATACCCTCACTGGCTTCGAATTCATGGCTATTCTTTAAAAAACAGATTCATTAGCTTGTGTAATGAAAATTGCAATTTTCAACTGGCGGGACCTGGAAAATCCCCGGTCGGGCGGCGCCGAGATAGTCACCCATAAATATGCCGGCTATTTGGCTCGTCATGGGCACGAAGTTTTAGTTATCTCTCCGGCATTTAAAGGAAGCCTCAGAGGGGAAACTGTCGATGGTGTAAAAATCATCAGATTAGGTTTGTCCTTTCCCCACAATTATCTTTTTCATCCTCTTTTGGTTTATTTTTATTATCAGAAAATGTTAAAAAACAATGTCGATCTGATAATTGACCAGATACATTGGGTGCCGTTCTTTACTCCTCTCTACGTCAAAGAAAAAATCATTGTTTTTATCTTTGAAGTGGCGCAACCAATCTGGAAAAGGCAATTCGGCACGATTTTGGGTTTTATCGGCCGGTGTCTTGAGCCCTATTTTTATCTGACTTACCGTAAAACACGGTTTTTGACCTTTGCGGAAACGACTAAAAATGATCTGGTCAAGTTTAACATACCTTCCGGAAACATCAGTGTCAATGTCCTTGGTAATAATGTAAAAGCGTTAAAAAAGCCTACGGTAAAAAGTCTGAATCCTACATTTATATTTATAGGTAGGTTAGTCAGAGGTAAAAATGTGGAGGCTATGGTTCAGGCTTTTGCCGAAATTAAAAAAAGCATAAAAGATGCCCATTTATGGATAGTCGGAAGAATACAAGACAAACAATATTTTACCGTGTTATCCTCATTGGTTAAAAGACTTTCCCTTTCAGATGCGGTTGATTTCCCCGGTTTTATATCCGAAAAGAAAAAAATCAATTTATTAAAGAAATGCCATTTATTGTTGCATACTTCCGTCAGTGAAGGTTGGGGATTTGTTGTTTCCGAGGCGGCAGCCTGCGGTACACCGGCTGTCGTTTATAATGTACCCGGGTTATCCCAGTCTGTCACGGATAAAAAGACGGGATTGGTTTGCAAAAGCAACCATCCTTCAGAGATGGCCACATTGGTGCTGAAGCTTATGAACAATAAAAAACTCTATCGTCAGCTGCAAAAGTATTGTCTTAAATCGGTTAAGAAAAACTCCTGGGATAAAAGTTATCGCGAGTTTGTTAAAGTAATTCATCTCTCATGAAATACCCCTCTGTCAGTATTATAATTCCAACATATAATTCGGAAAAGATAATTATTAGTTGCCTTGACGGAATAGTCAATCAAAAATATCCAAAAGAAAAAATTGAGATATTAATCGTTGATAATCAAAGCCAGGATAATACCAAGCGTATTTGTAAAAATTACGGTTGCCGTTTTTTTACCGTTTCGGGAAAACCTCCACAGGTCTGCCGTCAGCGGAATTTAGGGGCGAAAAAAGCGCGAGGGGAGTGGTTACTTGTTTTGGATCACGATATGGAGTTAAATAACGATCTACTGGAAAGTTTCGCCAGGCAAAATTCAGAATCTCATGGTCAGGTGACTGCCTGGTATATTCCCGAGATTGTAGTCAGTCACAGTAAGTTCTATTCAGGACTAAAGACATTGGAGAAAAGATTTTATGACGGAACAGTCATCAATGCTGCCAGATTAATCAGAAAGGATATTTTTTTGAAAACCTCTGGATATGATTTGAATTTATCAGGCGGCCCGGCTGATTGGGATATGGATATTCAGCTAAGAATGAAAGGAGCTAAATTCGGTTATTGCCAAAGGAGTCTCTATCATCACGAAGAAGGGTTAACTTTTAGCAAGATAATCAGCAAAAAAAAGACTTATTTTGAAGGATGCCGCTATTACAGGGAGAAATGGAGTAAAAATAATAAAATATATAAGTCTATTGTCTCTAAGCAGTTCAGTCCATCTTACAGATATTTTTTTATTTTTATAGAAAACGGTAAATGGCATACTCTGTTACTGCCCAATTTTCATTTGTTTATACCCTTATTACTGTTAAAATTATTAACCGGTATCGTCTACTTAAAAAATAATATATCATCAATACAACCCGCCACTTTTAAGCTAAATCATGAATAAAAAAATCTATATCTTAGGTGCCGGTAATATGGCCAGGGAAACTTATTATATTTATAAAGATCTGGGTCTTTCGGATAATATCGCCGGCTTTGTTGTTGAAGACAAATACATATCAGCTAAAAGAAAAATGTTGCTGGGCAGACCTGTTATTTCAGCGGCTAAATTGCAGCCCGAGAAGAATATACTGATAATGGCAGCCATCGGATCCCCAAAAAGAAGAAATCTTATTCAAAAGCTGGAGCGGAAAAAAATACAATTTGATACATTGGTTCATCCCTCCGTTTCCGTTTGGGATAATGTGAAAATTGCAGCTGGCTGTCTTATCAGTAAAGGAGTAGTTTTAACCTGTGATATAACTATCGGCAAACATACAATCATAAACATCAATTCAAATATCAACCACGACTGTGTTTTGGGTGATTATGTGACAATCGGGCCGGGTACGCATATCGGCGGCAACGTGATTATAGGTGAAGGCAGTTGGATAGGCATTGGAACGACAATCATTCATAATCGAAGAATCGGTAAAAAATGTTTTATTGCTGCCGGATCAATAGTCATTCATGATATACCGGATGGCTTTTTGGCTATGGGATTACCTGCCAAACCTGTAAGAAAAATGACGGATTCTGACTGGGATAGGCTGATATGAGAAAAATTTATATCAATGTCACTAAAACCGAACTGCCCAGCCTTGTAAAATATAACCGGTACCTTAAGAATATCTGGCGGTCAGCCTGGATAACTAATAACGGGCAGTATGTTCGGCAATTGGAATCCAGATTAGCCGAATACCTGGGAGTTAAATACTTGCTATTAGTTGCCAACGGCACATTGGCCATACAGCTGGCTATAAAAGCTTTAAAACTCCAGGGCGAAATCATTACGACACCTTTTACCTTCCCGGCCACCACCAACGCCATTATTTGGGAGGGATTAACTCCTGTTTTTGCCGATATTGATCCGGAAACATTCAATATTAATCCTGAGGAAATAGAAAAAAAAATTACCCCGCGTACCTCTGCGATTTTGGCTGTCCATGTTTATGGCAATCCTTGTCATAATGGAAAAATTAAAAAAATTGCTGCCCGGCACCGCTTAAAAATTATTTATGATGCAGCTCATGCTTTTGGAGTAAGTTACCAAGGCAGATCAGTTTTGAAATGGGGCGATATTTCCACCTTAAGTTTCCACGCTACCAAGATTTTTTCGACCGCCGAAGGAGGTGCCGTTATTGTAAAAAGCAAAAAGATTTATGAGAGGTTGAAACTCTTAAGAAATTTCGGAATAAAAAATGAAGAAGAGGTGGAACTTGCCGGTATAAATGCCAAAATGAATGAATTGCAGGCAGCCCTGGGACTCTGTAATCTTGATTTAGTTGATAGAAAAATAGAGAAAAACAAAAAAATTTTTAAACTATACAGGCAGTCCTTAGGTATAAACCGTCTGCTTATGTTTCAAAAATTAATTTCCGCTAAGCATAATTATTGCTACATGCCGATTTTATTCCCGAACCGGAGAATTAGAGATTCTGTCTATACTCGCTTTTTACGAAGTGGCATCAAGCCCAGAAAATATTTTTATCCTGACCTCACCGCTTTTGAATATATTAAAAAGCTGTCAGGAAAGAATTTGTATAGCTCCATGACAATATCGCGGAATATTGCCGCCAGAGTTCTCTGCCTGCCTATTTATTCCTCATTAAAATTCGGGGATATTAAAACCATTGTCGGGATCATTAATAAAGAACTTAATAGTTAGTAATCGAATTTGATGATACTGCAAAATTTATATAATTATTTAATATTCAAAATTGCCCGATACAGAGCCATATTTTGGAGTTTGTTTATGGGATATGTGGGTAAAGGAGTCTATATATTGGACGGATGCAGGATATATCATCCGCAGGGCATCAGAATAGGTGATTACTCGGGGATAAATCATTTTACTGACATCGGCGGTAGGGGAGGACTAATAATCGGCAGATATGTCATGATAGGACCTTATTGTCAGATAATCACCGCCTTACATAAAAGCACTGATTGGACAATACCCATCTCCAGACAGGGTATCGAAGGCAGCAAGGTCACAATTGAAGATGATGTTTGGCTGGGAGCTCATGTAATAGTACTTCCCGGAGTGAAGATAGGTCGTGGAGCTATTGTTGGGGCGGGAGCTGTGGTAACCAATGATGTTAAACCATATTCATTGGTCGCAGGTGTACCGGCTAGATTTATCAGAAACAGGTTTTCGGAAAAGATTATTCAAAAAGCCAAAAAGATTGATTGGAGTAAATTTGAAAACTGATGAGATGCGAAAATATTTAAAGTATTTATAGTTATGCCCGACAATATTTTGTTAACCGGTGCTTCGGGACTTTTCGGCTGGAATTTTCTTTCAAGATTAAGAAAAAACAGACAATACTCCATCACCTGTATCAGTAGAAAAATAATAAATAAAGATACTTCTTTTCATCACTTCATCGCCGCAGATATAGTTGATAAGAAAGATATTATCAGGATAGCTGAAAAAGCTGCTCCTAAGATAATTATCCATGCAGCTTCATTGGGTAATGTTGATTATTGCCAGATTCATCAAAAAGAGGCTTGGAAGGTGAATGTGGAGGGTACACGGAATATCATCGCCGCCGCTGAGAAAGTCAAAGCATTACTGATTTTTTTTTCGACCAACGCTGTTTATGACGGCCGCAAACCTCCATATGGAGAAAATTCATTAAGAACACCCGTTGATTTTTATGGCCGGACAAAGGCAGACAGTGAAGATGATATCCGTCGCAGCAAGATCTCCTGGGTAATTATCAGACTAATGACTATGTACGGCTGGCATCAATTTAGCCAGCGGCCAAACCCGGTTACCTGGTTGATTGGCGAGTTGAAAAAGAACAAACCTGTCAAAGTCGTTAACGACATCTATAATAATCATTTATATGTTGGTCAAGCCATTGATGCAGTTTTAAAAGTAGTCGGATTAAATAAGAAGAATGATACCTTTAATATAGCAGGCAGGGATTGTATTTCCAGATTTGATTTAGCCCTGAAAGTTGTCGATAAGTTCCATTTTGAAAGAAAAAATATCTTACCGGTTAGCAGCAATTTTTTCAGCCAGTTGGCTCCAAGGCCGCCAAATACCTGTTTTTCTACAGCCAAAATGGAAAGAGAATTAAAGATAAAGCCGATATCCGTTGATGAAGGTTTGGATATGATGATGAGGGAGATGGATCTAAGATGAAAAAAAATGTTGTTATTGTTACCCATGCGCTGATAGCTGCTGACGGAGAAGCCGTTTACGGAACCGGTTCTTCATTGGAAAATTATTTGAAAAGTAAAGAGGTCAATTATCTGGTGATTAAACATCCGATTTATGGAGGATTACCGACTCAAGTATCAGGCAGAATTTATAACGGACCATTTAACTATAAGCTGGAGAATCTAAACAGCCAAATCTTGCCTCTGAAAACACTGCAGGAAATGATTATAACTCTTAAATTGATCAAAAAATATTTTTCCAAAGTTGATATTTATCTTGGTATCGATCCTTTAAATGCTTTATTTGGCATCTTAATAAAAAAAATTAACAGGATAGATAGTATAATTTTTTATACGGCCGATTATACTCTGAAGAGATTTGACAATATATTTCTTAATTTCTTCTATCACATTACAGACCGGTTCGTTATTAAACTGGCTAATGAAGTTTGGAATGTATCATCCAGGATTACCGCACTTAGGATTAAACAGGGAGTGGAAAGACAGCGCAATTTTTTTGTACCCAACTCGCCTTTTTTTCATAAGATAAAACGTTTGACTGTGGATCAAATTAATAAGCATGAAATGGTATTGGTAACCACATCACCGAAGTCGACCGATTTTTCTTTAATATTTCAGGCCATCAGGATGCTGACTCATAAATATCCAGACATCAGATTAAAAATCATTGGCCTTGCCAATTGGCAGGAAACCTTCAGTCGTGAAATAGAGAGACTGGCTATCAAAAAAAATATTGTCTTCCATAGCCGGATGCCTCATAAAAAACTGTTAAGTATTTTTTGCCGGTCCGCTGTCGGTTTGGCCTTGTATACCAATCAATATAGCTGGACTTATTTTTCCGATTCCATGAAAGCCCGGGATTATTTAGCTTGCGGATTACCCGTCATTATGACTGATATATCCTCGACAGCCAGGGATATCAGAAAATCAGGCGCCGGTTTGGTAATCAGCCTGAAAAAAAACGATTTGGTACCTACAATAGATAAATTGTTCAATAATAAGAATTATTATAGAAAGTTGAGGATGAATGCTATCAAATTAGCCGAAAAGAACGATATAGGCATGATATTAAATTCCAGATTAAGATTATAATGAAAAAACCTTATTTTTCGATTGTTATTATTACTTATAATCGCTCAAATTTTCTCAAAGCTAATTTAAAGATACTGCTTCGCCAGTCATTTAAAGATTATGAAATAGTAATCTCCGACAATGCTTCTACCGATAATACCGCTAAAATAGTCAACTCCTTTAAGGATAAAAATATCAGATTCATCAGAAACAGGGTAAATATCGGTTTTCCGGCTAATATTAAGAAAGCCATGCTACTCGCTTCCGGGAAATATATTTTTACGCTGGGAGACGATGATTTTATTTTAACCGAAGATACTTTACGACGTCTTAAATATCTTCTGGACAGGAATCAGTATGGGATAGTCCGCTTGAATATATTGGAACGCAATTATTATGGGCCAGGATTGCAGAAAAAATTGATACTTCTTTACGATGATAAGAAAATAAAGGCTAATTCAAATACCGATCAAATATTGGATTTTTATAAAGAGGTAGATATCGGGATGATGTCCGGAATCATCTTTAAAAATAAGAATATTACTCCCGATAAATTTATTGATTGTGAAACTTACCCCTGGTTTAAAGTTGTTATTGATAATACCAGGAAATACGGTGCGTATTTTCTTTCAGACTGTTATATTGTAATAACCTGGACCAAGGTAACCAACCACCAACCGTCTTGGATAGTCAAAAATAACAGGCTTGAATTTGAAACTTATGACCGGGAGCTGTTCAAACTGATACCTAATAAAAAAAGAGCATTATACAGATTCAATTACTATAAAAATTATATCAGTTTATTTCCCGTGATAAAGCTCTATTCGACCAATAAAAATTTAATAAGATTTGCCAGAAGATTATTGCAACTTGAACCAAAATTAAAAGAAGATATGAAATTATGGTTCAATCTGATAGTTTCTTTGATTATTCCTAAAATAATTTGGATAAAGGTCAGATTGATTTATCACGGTTTTAATAATAAGATTGAATCTGTTTCTAATTTGGATAGCGTAACAGAAAAATATAACTATTTAATGGGCCGTTACTATAAATTCCTGCATTTATAATAAATGTCAAAAAATATTCTGGTCACCGGTTCAGAAGGCTACATTGGATCGGTCTTGGTAGAAGAACTGGTAAAAAACGGCTATTTGGTGACCGGGATAGATAATTGTTATTTTGAGGAATCACGCGACAAATCAAGATTGAAAAATTACCGCTTAATCAAAGAAGATATCCGGAAAATTGACAAGCTGGATTTATCTCCCTACTTTGCCGTAATCCATTTGGCGGCACTGTCGAATGATATCACCGGAGATATCCGTCCAGAGAAGACATTTGATATTAATTATTTGTCAACAGTCAGAATAGCACAGAAAGCCAAACGTGAAGGTGTCAAAAAATTCCTTTTTTCTTCATCATGCTCAATTTACGGAATCGCCAAAAACGGGATCGTTGATGAGACCTCCCGAATCAATCCGCTGACTCCATATGCTAAGGCAAAAATAGCTGCCGAAATTGAATTAAAAAAACTTACCGATGACAGATTTTGCGTAGGCTTATTGAGAAACTCAACCGTCTATGGCTATTCTCCTAATTTCAGGAATGATTTAGTAGTTAATAATCTGGTTACAGTTGCCTTGGCCACTAAAAAAATAACTATCATGAGCGACGGGACACCATGGCGTCCATTAATCGACGTTTTGGATCTAAGTAGTATTTTTATAAAATTTTTAGAGGTAGATCCTGATTTGATTAACGGTCAAGTTTTTAATATCGGCTTTAACAAGAATAATTTGCAGGTCAGGTATATTGCCGAAAAAATTAAGAAAGAACTGCCTGAGTCAGTCATCATTTATACACATCAGCATGGAAATGACGTCAGGACATACCGAGTCAATTTCCATAAATTCCATAAGACTTTCCCCGAAATTTCACAACAGTGGCCGTTAGGTAAATCAGTGAAAAAAATGATCGCTAAATTGAAAGAAAAAAATTTCAATACCAGGGATTTCCGCACAGAAAAGTACACCAGATTGGCAGTCTTAAACAGGTTATTAAAATCAAAAGCTCTGGATAAAGAATTTTATTGGACTTCTCATGGGTGAAAACGGCTATAAAATTAAGAGAAAGAAATTTATTCCCGGTGTGACATATGTGCCGGTTACCGCTAAGGTTTTTGACAAGGAGGAAATCAATAATGCGGTCAAGGTAGCCAGAGATGGCTGGTGGACTGAAGGAGAATTTGCCAAAACGTTCGAAAGGGAATTCGGTAAATTCATGGGAGTCCGCTATGTAACACTGGTAAATTCCGGCTCCTCGGCTAATCTCTTGGCTCTTGCCTCGCTTACTTCAAAAATTTTCGGAGAAAGGGCTCTTAAAGCAGGCGATGAATTTATAACCACACCCGTTGCCTTTCCCACAACAGTCAACCCCGGTATATTTTACGGATTGAAGCCGGTATTTATAGATGCCGAACTGGATACTTTGAACATAGATGCTTCAAAAATAGAAAAAGCAATTACCGCCAAGACCAAATTGATAATGATGGCCCATACGCTTGGTAAGCCGTTCAATCTGGATAAAGTTACAACTTTGGCTAAAAAACATAACCTATGGCTGATTGAGGATTGTTGTGATGCTTTAGGATCCAGATATAACGGTCAATTGGTTGGAACCTTTGGCGATATATCCACCTATAGTTTTTACCCGGCCCACCAGATGACTATGGCAGAGGGAGGAGCTGTCATTACTAATAATCCGGTAATACACCGGACTCTGCGCCAGTTTCGTGATTGGGGAAGAGATTGCTGGTGCGATACGGGGAAGGATAATACTTGTCATAAAAGATTTAAGTGGAAGATGGGGGATTTACCATACGGTTATGATCACAAGTTTATCTATTCCCAAATAGGTTTTAATCTGAAGCTGACTGATTTTCAAGCTGCAATTGGAGTAGCTCAAATCAAAAAACTGCCTGTTTTTATCCGGACAAGGAAACAGAACTATCAAAAATTATATGAATTCTTTAAGCAGTATGATCGTTATTTCATACTCATGAAGACCAATGAGAAGGAAGATCCATGTTGGTTTGGCTTTCCCGTTATTGTCAAACCAACCGCCCCATTTTCCAGGACTCAACTGACTGAATTCCTGGAAAATAATAAAATCGGCAGCCGCAATGTCTTTTCCGGCAATTTGTTAAGACATCCTGCATATAAAGTATTAGAGTACAG
>MFJM01000008.1:1610-10728 GCA_001779205.1 Candidatus Gottesmanbacteria bacterium RIFCSPHIGHO2_02_FULL_39_14 | reverse complement strand
TGGTGGGAGGTGGTTTGGTCGGAGTTCTGGTAGGCGTTCTGGTGGGAGGTGGTTTGGTCGGAGTTATAGTTGGAGTCCTTGTGGGAGTCGGAGTTACTAGAGTTATTCTGGTAATGTCAGCCATGCATTTTTGGTCGGCATTGGAGGTTTGATTATTCTGATCAATGAAATAGGCATTAAAATGAACTTTCTCGGGGATTTTATTAGTATTATTTTCATCAGCTCTGAAGATATTTTCATAAAACAATTCCCGGTAGCCATCAGTTCCGGAATCAGTCGGATTAAGATCGCGGTAAATCAATTGGTAAGATTGAACGTTATTTACTTTCGGACAGCCGTTGGTTTGAACGTTATAATCTCCGCCGGAGAGGACGCATAGCGGTTTGGGATTATTAATCGGCGGTGAAGGATAGAGATTGTCCATATTATAGAAGGCAAACAGGAATTGCTTCATTACCTGGTTGGGATCATTGATTTTTGACCGCAAGATAGTTTTATCTCCCGGTTGCATTTGGATTTTGCTCGTTGAAGCCGTCTGGCAAAGATATTGTCTGGGAGGAGTGGGAGTGACGGTGGGTGTTGGTGTAGGAATATCCCGGCATTTAAAGCACTTTTCTGTATTATTACCGCAGTCACAGCTGGCAGTACATTTCTCTGCTATTTCCTCTCCTGGTCCACAGGATTTTTTCCAACCGTAATCGCATTCAGCTGAACACTCATCTGGCCAGGGTCCGCCGACACACCGGGAGCAGGAACCGCCGGTTACAGAACATTGATAGAGTGCTAATGTTGGGGCAGGTTTTGCAAAATATTCAATTGAGATAAGGAGAAAAAATATACTGAAAATAAAAAATTTAATCTTCATATGAGGTTAGCGAGAATACCGCTTAATATGCTGTTGGTTCGGACATCAAATATTTTTATACCGGGGATCATTTCATGGAATGCACCCACCTGAGGATCGTAAGCTTTGGTCATTAAGGAATCAATTGTTTCGGTCAGCGCCTGTCGGTATTGCTGGTTTCCGGTAGCCTGGAACATTTTAAAGAGCATCAGCAGGTAATAGGAGCAATCTGTAGTGGTGTAACATCCAGAAAGGGTTTTTCGGGTTATGTATTTGGTAATGAAATTTTCATATTTCCGGTTTTGGGTGGCAGTATAGAGGTCAGAAGCTGCCAAAGACAGAATGGCATCGCCTTCATATTTGAGCATATCTCCATCTTTTTCCCGGCTGTAAACTTCCAATGCTTTATTGAAATTGTGTTTGGCTCTTTGGAACTGTTTGTTATCGTCAAACCAGCGGTATTGGGTGATCAGGTCAGAGGCATAAACAGCGTATTGGCGGAATCCGCGGTTATAATTGACGGTATCGGTCTCTGGATCTGCGGGGAGCGGGATATCCTGAATGACTTTATCTACCTCAGGTTCAGCAATTGTTCCTGTTTGGTTGATGAGATTGTCTGCCTGGGTGATGACTTTTCCGACGAACATGCTATTGCGGCATAATTCTTCGAGAATTGACCGGTCAGAAGAGGGTACTTCTTCGTCAGTTGCGATCGGATAAAGCAGACTGCAGACGGGCAGATTATTCAGATAAGAAATGTGGTAGTCGGGTATTTGATAGAGAGAATTGAAACTAGCCAGATCGCGGCTGAGTTGATTCAGTTGGTCCGGGAATCGGCCGGATTTATAGGCCTGGTAACGGCTCCAGAGGACAAAGTGAGCTACTTTGGGATCTTCAACCGGGTCGTCACAACCCTGGTTTTCGCGGCATTCACCGTTTTGGTAAACACCGCGGGTATCTTTCTGGGTATCCATCCAATCCAAAATATTCCGGGCAGTAGTCAGATAGGAGGTTTGAGGGGCGGTAGGTTGGAAAATCGAAGTTGGAGTCGGACCGGCGGCTCTTGATCTTTGAGGGTTAATATCGGTTCGGCTATTGAGTACATAGACCGTATAAATTAAGGCTGACAGGACTAATATCAGGGAGATATAGCTTAATTCGTTAACGTTAGAAATAAATTTTCTCAGGTATTTCATAACCCTTAATTTAAACATAGAGCAGTTAATTTATGCTTGTCAATAAGTAAAATTTAAATATGGTAAAATAATTTTTTATGATAAATATCGCTCCTGATTTAAGACAGAATTTAATAGTCCTCGGATATCTTTTTTTCTCCCACAATTACATTGCCCTGGCCTACTTTTGCGGGATGATATTAGGGATAATTTTGTCGGTTTACCGGCCGAGCAGGTTTGCCACTTTTATTTTATTAGGCTTTGGATTATTGCTTTTTGCTTATGAGTACGATAAGCATATAATTGCCGGACTGCGGGAACAGACGCTCAAGTCGCTGATTACGGTTACGCCACATTACCGGCTGATGAGACTGGTAAACCTGGTTTTGTCAGATTTACTGCCGGTTGCTTTTTATATTCTCGGGTGGGGAATGATATTTGCCTCAATAATTTTTGCCGGAGTGAAGTTGGGAAAAAAGAAGAATTAGCAGTTACCGATAAGTTATATCCAGCCGGTCGATCTGACTTTCTGTCAATTCCAAGGAAATTAACCAATTGAGAAAGTCCTGTTTGGCGGAGGCAGATTTTTGAACTACCGTAAAGCGGAAATGGTCAACAGTAAACTCCGAAGTAAGAACAAAAGAGCTGCTTTCATAGGGAATTTGGTTAGAAAGGTAAACGTCGGGATGGTTTTCTCTTTGAAATTTGGCTTCAGCTTCGGCTGCTCCCTCTGGTTGAGTGTCAGGAAGATTGGAGAAAGTGCCTTGAGTCAGGAAAGAATAAGTTCGTGAGGGAAGGGTTCGATTCTTATATTTAACTACATATGTATATTTAGTTCCTGGCGACAGATCATTAAGGGGAATAATTTTGAGAGTTTGGCCGCTTATTTGACTGGAAGAATCAATCCGGGGATTTATGGAGAATTCGATATCCTGAAGATCAGGGGGAAGATTAAAGGTTATTTCGATAATGGTGTCAAGAGGAACATTTTTTTCTTCATCCATCGGTAGAACGGAAATTATACGATAAGTACTTTGGGAATTGGGAATAATAATAGATTTTGTTGGTTTAGTATATATATTGTTACTGTTTTTATTAGATATATTAGTTATAGTTTTATTGGAAAAGATCCAAGCAGATACAAGAATCAGGATAAAAATAATCAGAATAATAGCCAGTTTTAATTTATTGTTCATATATCAAACCTTTCTGATCCAGCCGATCAGGTTAGGATTATCAATGGTAGTGTTATTTAATCTGACCCGTCCGCTTATTCCCAAATTAGCCTCAGCCACCTGAAAAACATTTCCACTTTGAACTTCTACGACATAGGCAATATGACCGTAAGTATCGTAATCCCAGATCGGCAGGTCCTGTTTCCTTATTTTAACACCGGAATTTTTATCGATAAAGATATAGCCGGTGGGAAGATTGGTGGCAAAATCGATGGCGTCGCCTCCATTATTGACCGGTGATCCGTCAACTCTGGCTGTGGCAGCTCTGACAAACCCCACACATTGCAGGTAAGTATTCCAGATGGCAGAGAATTTCAGTTCACTCTTAACGACAGTATCGACACTTTTAGGAAGGACTAAATTGTTAACACAAGAGAGGTTATCTATTGTAACTATACCATTAGGGCAGTAGTTCCTGATTTGGTTGACCAGATCAATGATCTCCATTACTTTACCGCTCCCCGGCTCATCAGTTGGGTCAGCCCCGCCGGTCGGCGTGGGCACGGAGGGCGAGGTGGGAGAGGGGGGAGGACGGGTCGGAGTCGGAGTTTTAGAAGGAGGAGTGAAGCTGCCGAATTTGATGGTTTTAGGAGGGGTTGGAGAGAGAGCATTTACAAAGCGGATTGAGTGGTGACTAATAAGGAGGGTTGAGACTAACAGAAAAATAAACAGAAGAACTCTCTTGGGCATTAATTAAAATGTAGTGTTTCTAAAGGAGACAGTCAACTGTTATTCCGCGAGAATTTTAATCCCCGGGGACATAGTGGATTTAAGGGTGATGTTTTTGATTTTATTGAATCCTATTGATTTGATCAGCTCTTCGATATTTTCAGACAATTGGTTATCCTTAAAGGATAGTTTGCCGACGATCTGGTGAATGATGGGATATTGAGCTTCAGTTTTCCAATTGACTTCCCCAGCCTCCAGTTTTTTGGCTACTTTCTCCGGAGTTTCGGAAATGGTGCCGTTCTTCGGGTTGGGCATCAGGCCTTTGGGACCGAGGAATTTGGCCACCCTGGCCAGTTTGGGTACGGCATTGGGGTGAGAGACCAGTACATCAAAATTGATTTTTCCCCGGGAGATTTCCTCAACTAATTTATCTACATTCGATTCGTCGGCAATAGCTACCCTGACCTTTTTACCGGTACCGTGAGGAAGGGAAATACTGCCTCTTAAACCTTTTTCGACGGTATTAATGTGGAGTTCGACGGTGGCGTCGAAGTTGGTATAGGAAACCTGCCTTAATAAAGAAAGAGATTCGGATACGGAATATTTTTTCTGATGATCGAGTTTTAAAAGAGCTGCCTGGTAGTTTTTTCCTCTTAACTTGACTTTCTTTTTCTTTTTAGCTTTTTTTTCTTCGGGAACTATTTTAATACCTTCGGCTTGGTCTTTTTCCACTTCGCGGGCGAGTGCGATCAGTTTTTCCATCTCTTCTTCCGAGGCCCCTACCTGTTTAACCCGTTCCCCGCCTTTCATGCCAGGGATATGGACTTTTTTTTCTCCCACTTCTCTTTTTTTCTTTTCTACACGCTGGACTTTCCGTTTTTCATGCAGTTTAACTTCTTCTTCTCCGCCGATAGTGGTAATTCTAATTTTTCCCATTTTATTCTATTTTTACTCCCATGCTTCTGGCAGTTCCGGCGACTACTTTAACAGCCTGTTCCAAATTGTCAGTATTAAGATCAGCCATTTTTTGCTTGGCAATTTCTTCCACCTGAGTCTGGGTGAGGGTACCGGCAGTATCCCGGCTTGCCTTGGAGCTTCCTTTTTCCAAATTTAACTTTTTCTTAATAAGAGCCGCCACAGGAGGCAGTTTGGTAATGAAGGAAAAGGTGCGGTCGGAATAGACGGTAATTACAGCCGGGATGATTTGACCTTTTTTGTCGGCGGTTTTTTCGTTATAAGCCTTAACGAAGTCCATGATGGGAAGACCGTGCTGTCCAAGAGCGGGGCCGACCGGGGGGGCGGGAGTAGCAACTCCTGCAGAAAGATTCAACTTAATAATGGTTTTGACTTTTTTAGCCGGCATATTTGCCTTCCTACACCTCTATCATATCGGTACAGGTTGAAGAATAATAGCATATTTATAAAATAAAAAAAAGAAGGGAGGATCGATTGGGGATGATCGATTGACTTGTAAAATTATTTAAGATACCATTCAGGTCGGTCTGCCCGGAAAGGGCAGTTTTTTTATGGCAGTTGTGGAAACTTTTCAGAATGTTAATCCTCTTGATTATCTTAAAAGTCTTGATAATGAGCCAGGGGTACAACGGATGTGGGAGCATTTTTTCAATCTGGCCCGAATCCCCAGAAGTTCTTTCAATGAAAAAGCAGCCAGACAATATGTCATTGAAGCAGCCGAACGAAGACATTTAGAGTATGAAGTTGATTCTGCCGGTAATGTGCTGGTCATAATGCCGGGTACGGATACTTTAGGTAACATTCCCGGAATAGTTTTTCAGGGCCATTTAGATATGAGATGCGTCGGAGAACCGGATCCGGCAATTCACGGCGTCCAGCCGGTGATATCGGACGGTTGGGTAACTGCCAATGGTACTTCATTAGGAGCTGATAACGGTATCGGTTTGGGAGCAATGCTTTCCTTGATGGACGAAAACATTCCTCACGGACCTTTGGCTTTCATGTTTACGGTCGCCGAAGAAGAAGGATTGGTGGGAGCCCGAAAGATGGTTTTTCAGAATAAGTTGAAGGGATATAAATATTTGGTAAATATCGATCATGAGCCGAAAATTGATGGAGAAGCCATCATCAGCAGCGCCGGGGCAGGAGATACTTTTATCAGTTTGCCGGTTGTTTATGAAAAGAGAGATGAATCTGAAAAACTGTATAAACTCAATATTTCAGGTCTTCTGGGTGGTCATTCCGGATTGGAAATCGGAGACGGCAGATTGAATGGATTAAAGGTTCTGGCAAAAATATTAAGCCAATTACAGCAAAATGATAAATTGCCATTTAATCTGGTTCACCTGATTGGCGGAAAGTTCAGAAACGCTATTCCCGATGAAGCCAGTGCTTATATCTCGGTGCAGAATAATATTACACTGGAGCAGATACAGGAGGAAATAAATAAGCTCAGTTATGCTTATCTTTTTGAAGATGAAAGCCCTGACTTTGAAAGTCTGAGGATTGAGGCAGTTGAGACTAAAGCAGGTGCAGCAAATAAAATGGATAATAATTCAACTAAAAAGGTAATTGAGATTATTAATGGGTTACCTAATGGTATTTTCAGAAAAAGCGATAAGATCCCCGGACATGTTGAAGCATCGTCGAATATCGGAAAAGCCCGTACCAGCGGTGATAGTTTGGATTTGGCTTTAATGTCGAGAAGTTCATCAATTGAAGAACTGATTCAAAAAATGGAGGAAATTCGGGAATATGCCGCCGAATTCGGAGCAATTGTCGAGCAAAGCGAGCCTTATCCTGGTTGGACTGCTGATTCGGAAGCGGAAATTAATCAGATAGTTTACGATGTTTGGTTGGAAATGACCGGTGAGGAAATGATATTCAGACCCATCCATGCAGGATTGGAATGCGGAGTTATTGTAGATTATTTTAAACAATTCCAGGCTATATCTTTAGGTCCGGTGCTGTTAGATGCTCATACAGACGGAGAGAAAGTGAATATCGACTCTAGCAATAAAATCTATAGATTATTAGTGGGAATTATTAATAAAGTCACCGAAAAAAAAGGGCAGCCAATTTAAATTATCCTTCGTGTTAAAATACTAGACAGATGAAAATTATTTCCACACAAGTCTCCCTCGACGAACTCAGGGAAATGGCCAACAAGAATTACAACAGACTGGTTAAAGCAGTGGTCGATATTGACAAGAAAATCATGGCGGTTGATGCTGATCTTCATGCGGATGAGGAGAAGTTGTTATTGGAAAACGGTTCCAAACAGGAGAGTTTATGGGGTATTAATATCTTTCCGGAGGAAGCGGAAGACGAACGGATTGAATATGATTCGATGATCAATATCCGGCCATTCCAGGATAACCGGACCAGAGATGTGGAAAATGCTGATATTCGTGAAAGAATAAAAAAAATAGTTCAGAAATTAATTAACAAATGAAATTTGTCCATCAGGATTTGGCTGCCGGAGGCTGGAAACAATTTTCCCTTGAGGAACAGTTGGCCAATGTCGGGGCGGAAGTGGGCAGGGCAATAAACTGGAAAAATAAGGGTAAACTGGAAAATAGCCGGAATGCATTTTTTGCCTCTTTGGAACTTTTATACTTCACAATTGATGATCCGAAAAATAAAAACAGACTGAAAGAGTTAACTAGGCTTTACGAAGTACTGGGAGATTATTTCATGGGGGAAAATGAGTTCGGATCGACGGAAGATAATTTAAACAACTACTTTCTTTTTTTTAACTTCCTGGCAAGAAGAGGTATATAATCAGATTTATAACAGTACTTACGCATACAAAATCGAATTAGCTTGTCATTGCGAGCAAATCGAAGCAATCCTATTCGAGATTGCCACGGCTACTTCGTAGCCTCGCAATGACACCTTAGTGCGTAAGTCTTGTTATAAGAGAGTTTGCTGGAGTTGCACGGCTGGGAGTAACTTTTGCTACTTTACCGGTGCGTCTGTTAAAGGTACGACTACTGTTTTAGTTACTTCAGGAGTAATAATTAGTATAACATCGATAGATTCCGGACCCTGCGAATCTGAATTTTGATTTTCGAATATGATTACATCTTTTTGTCCAGGAATTGGCTCCACGTGAGTTTTAAATGCCAGTGCGGTTTGCCTGTGAATTTTTTGATCAGGAGACATATTTTTTTAATATTAGAAGCCTGACAGGTTCGGATTATAATTTCCTAATCTGAAGGAAATCCAGTTCTACGGGAGTCTCTCTACCAAATATAGATACCAGGACTTTAACTTTACCCTTTTCTTCATCAATTTGATCAATGGTTCCCAAAAAGTCGGCAAAGGGACCGTCGACAATCTTAACCGCCTCGCCTTTGGAGAATTTGGCTTTAAATTTGGGTGCCTCCAGCTCCATGAATTTCATAATAGCCTGGACTTCCTTGTCTGAAATAGGGGTTGGTTTATTACCCATACCGACAAAAGCAGTAACTCCCTGGGTGGTTCGCACAGCCAGCCAGGATTCATCATCAAGAATCATTCTGACAAGAATATAGCCGGGGAAGATTTTTTCCTTAGTTTCTTCTTTTTTACCGTGACGGACAATGACAATATTGCGGGTGGGGACTAAGATATCGAAGATTTTATTAACTAAGTTCATGGCAGCCACTCTTTGCTTGAGGGCGGCAGCAGCCTTATTTTCATGGCCGGAATAGGTATGGACGACATACCATTGGCCTTTATTGCTGTTGGTAGTAGGAGATGAAATGGTCATAGAAATAGAGCGGTTATTTTGGTCATTATAAGATCCAAACCACCAATGTATAAACCGATGATAAAGGAAACCACGACGACGACAATGGTTAGTTTGATTACCTGATCCCTGGTTGGCCAGGTGACTTTGGCAAGTTCGGACTTGACTTCTTTTAAAAAAATAACCGGGCCGCCCCGGAAATCAGGCCTCATAGGCTTCGGTAAATCTACCATAGTTAGGCTATCAGTCTATCATAAATATAGTGGATTTGACAAATGCATTACTTTTGCCAATAATACCTCTTACAACCATATGAAAAAGACTTTCCCCAAGGTGCGTAAGGCCGTTATTCCCGCCGCCCCAGTACAATGCTTACCTTCTCCCGAGGTCTACGTCCTCGCGTCGAAGGGGCGCATATACGGGGCAGGCAAAGTTTATCTGGACGATCAAATATTATGAGCAGCAGATTTCCTAAAGTTCGAAA
>MFJM01000008.1:0-1580 GCA_001779205.1 Candidatus Gottesmanbacteria bacterium RIFCSPHIGHO2_02_FULL_39_14 | reverse complement strand
CCGCTTTCTTCCCCAAACTAAAGCCATGCCCAAGGAAATGCTGCCGATTGTTGACAAACCGGTTATTCAATATGTGGTTGAAGAGATTGTAGCTTCAGGTATTACCGATATTATAATGATAACTGGCTGGCACAAGCGTCCAATTGAGGATCATTTTGACTACCCTTTTGAGCTCGAGAAGAGGCTGGAGGAGGCAGGTAAGGAAAAGGAACTTACTGAGGTGAGACGGATCGGAGATATGGCCAATTTCATCTATGTCCGTCAGAAAGGGCCATATGGCAATGCCACACCGGTTTATTGTGCCAGGAATGTCATTGGAAATGAACCGTTTGCTGTTTTATGGGGAGATGAGTTCATTTATGCCAGACCGCCGAGGCTGAAACAAATGATTAAGGTTTATGAGGAATACGGGCTGCCGGTTATTTCAGCCGTCAGAATTGAAGACAAGGCTCACCTTTCACGATATGGTATTGCTGATGTTAAAAAGATTAAGAACAATGTCTATGAGATTAAGAAGATCATTGAAAAGCCTGATCCCAATAAAGCTCCTTCCAATCTGGCTACCCATGGCGCCTATATTCTGCCTCCTGAAATTTTTCCCATTATAGAAAATCTCCATCCTGGCAAAAGCGGGGAATTATGGCTGCCGGACGCCATTGGCCAGCTTCTAAAAATTGAAAAGGTTTTGGCTTGCGAGATAAAAAATGCTGTTTATTACGACACGGGAGACAAGTTTGAATATTTAAAGACTGTGATTGAAATAGCCCTTCAGCATCCGGAGTTGAACGGGAAGTTAAGAAATTATTTGAAGAAATTAAAGCTATGAATAGAAGAAATTTGATTGAATCTGGCGTAATTCCGAATAAAATGGAGATGGGAAAAAAAAGGGGAAGATTGAGTGGAGTTCAACCAGAGCTTTTTAATAGAACTCCCTTTGCGGATTCAAGCAAATTACCTACAAGAGGAGTGAGGCCGGGAAGGGACGTATCATCAAATGGGCCACTGATGGGGAAAATGCCGGTATTCGGACCTGAGGGCACAGAGGTTTATACAATTCAGAGTCATAGGGATGGTACAGCTACGATTTATACAGAAGATCCAGAAGATCCTAATATTTTGCATCCTATAACTATGCACAAAAAAGATTTAAGGGATCTTGAAAATAATCAACCGAAATAGTTTCCATGATAAGAAATTTTTAATTATGAGGGTTTTTCCGCTTGGTCATCTAACTTTCTCAAGTCTTCCATAGCTTCTTGTACAGTTACATCTTTTGCAGGTTTTCCTGTTCTTGCAGAAACAGCAGCTGCTGCAGCTTCATTTTTAGCCATCAAATCTTCAATTCCTTCTTTCCCGCGCCCGATTAATTGAGATTTTTCATTATGCGCTTCTGATAGAGGAGGTTTTGGTTTTTCTTCATTGCCCATTAATACTTATTTTAAAAAATAACGTCTATATGTCAAATACTGATATGACGAAAGATAGATTTAATTTTCCGCTCGTAAAGCTTTCAGCATATCAGATAGATTTTATCTGCATTTTGATGTATTATTTCGAAAATGATATGGGAGAATTATTAA
>MFJM01000007.1:25942-26210 GCA_001779205.1 Candidatus Gottesmanbacteria bacterium RIFCSPHIGHO2_02_FULL_39_14 | reverse complement strand
TTTAATGTTCTGTCCGTCAAATCTTGATCTGTTGGCACCTGTAGGAGTGCCTATGGTAATTGACGGAGTTCCGGGAATTGCAGCTGACCAGGCGGAAAAGCTGTTGGCAGCAATTAGGTCTAAATTACTGCTTCCGACGGATGAGGGAACACTAGATGGATTCAGATTGTAAACCCAGGAAGCTGGCAAATGCCAGCCGGTTGTCCCATCTACGGCTGACGAATCCAGATCGAGAAGGGTGGTGCAATTAAGTTCCGGCAACGGTGAA
>MFJM01000007.1:24142-25760 GCA_001779205.1 Candidatus Gottesmanbacteria bacterium RIFCSPHIGHO2_02_FULL_39_14 | reverse complement strand
TAGAAGGAACAGTAAAATAGAAAAAAACTTTTTGGACATACTAGAGCGTTATTATAATCCAACTATCACATCCAGTCAACAAACCGAATATTCCTTACTATAAACAACTTTTATCAATTGAATATCTGAAACTATGTGAGGAACTGCTATCCTGCGATTGGAGCATCACTGTATTATACCAAGTCCGATAATTCCCTTAATAATGAGGTAAAACGCTATAAAATAGCTTAGAAATCTTGGGAAAATTAGAATAAGTACACCAACTAACACTGACATTAACGGGTCAAGAGTTGTGAAAGAAAAACTCATTTATTTTCACCTCCTTTAATAAGATAAATGATACTCCTTAAATAACTTATCTTCTTATTTTAAGCGTGCGGCCAATATAGATAACAACGATTGCACCTATAACTGCAACTATCATGCTGTACAGATTAAATCCAGTCACTCCGGATTGACCAACTAATCCCATTAGAAAACCGCCCACAACAGCACCAACAATACCCAAAACAATATCCATCATTGTTCCTTGACTGGAATTGGTTTTCATAATGACTGATGCTATCCAACCGGCAATTGCTCCAAAAATTATCCAAAGTAATATACCCATAATATATTCACCTCCTTAATATCACTCGTACATTTGTAAATTTCTGTGTTTTTACGATCTTTTGGTTGTATGAAACTCTTCAATTTTGGCTATTAACTCATTTACTTCATAATTTGATGTATTGATGTTGTGTTTTATAAAGGTTCTTAAACCCTCGATAATTCTTCTGGCTTTTTCAGCTTTTCTCCTGTTCAGGTGCCCGATTTTAATATCATTTTGAATATAGGTGTGGGAGACTACCTGCAGAGTGGCAGAAAAAAGAGATGACTCTATAAAAACATTGGAAATGTCTTTAATGTCAACACTATGCGATTGGGAAGATAAAAATTGGCGGAAGGTAAAAGTAACTCTGTCTTCTTCAATATCTATGGTATTGGGGATAATGTTCCAGGGAAATTGTGTTGAAATACTGTAAATATACCTGTTGGACATTTTAACCAGATCTCTTACTGTTTGCCTGTCTGACTCTTTTTTGGTAGCCTGGTTTCTAATCTGGTCTTCTTTACCCTCCTGCCTAAGAATTTGATTAGAGGAAGCATCGGGAAATATTGTTTGAATTGAATTCATCATAATGTATAAGTATTACATGCTATATTGACATATGTGTCAATATGTGTTACTGTGTACATATATGAACAGTAAACTAACAAGAACAACAATTTTACTGGATAAAGATCTGGTCAGATTAGCCAAGATGAAAGCTGCTTCCGAAAGTCTTACTTTATCAAAGTTAGTAACAAAGCTTATTACCTCTCACCTGAAAAATGGCGGAGTAAAAGAATTGATCGGGACTATTACCACTTCCAAAGTGATTATTGATTCTGAAGGAAAATCCAAAAAAATTAAAGGGTTTATTCTTGGGCATCCTTAAATAAATATTTGTCAGAATCGCCTTCGTACTTTTCTTCAGATTATTCTTCATTATATTGATTATAATGCAAATAAAGTGTTATATAGTATAAGCATAGATGAAAAAACTGTTGATTATTTTAATAATTATTTTAGTTT
>MFJM01000007.1:16538-24124 GCA_001779205.1 Candidatus Gottesmanbacteria bacterium RIFCSPHIGHO2_02_FULL_39_14 | reverse complement strand
AATAAAATCAATGTTACCTATGAACCTCTGCCAACTGATACTCCTTTGGGTCGGACTTTGATAGTTTCAGGGAACCATCCGGTTGACAAATCTTTTAACAGTCAGGAATTAACGGCAGCAGTTGATAACCGCCACCGGATTTATTCTTATTTTCCATTCAGAAAAGTACAGATAAGGATTAACAGCGACGGGTCAGTTGAAGGAAGCGCCACTGTCAACTACGAGGATGCAGTCAATTATCTTCTTTCTTTGGGAGTATCTTCCGCGGATATTTCTGAGGGAACTAATAAATTTAAAATTCCCAATACCAATCTTCCTGTATATTTGAAAGTATCCGGATCGGTTATAAATAATAAAAGCCAAATTGATATTCAACAAGCTCAAATTGCCAACATCAGTGTTCCGAAGAATTTAATCGATGAATATGGTCCGGGATTAAACGGTTTGATTGAATCAATTATCAAGGATAGATAACCAAGCTATAATATTCAAAAGCTGGAAGTTGCCGGCGGAAAAGTCCACTTCCAAGGCACCTCTCCGGACAAAGAAATGGCAGTCAGCGGTAATTGACTCCCCTTTTCTCTCCAAAAAACAACCCACCGGTTTTTTCCGATGGGTTGATTTAATTAAATAGAAAATTCAGTTTTATATTATATAAATTACGGATTTACCGTAAAACTATTAAGTTGAAATGATGCTGTTCCACCGCTCACATTTACTCCACTTGCATATCTACAGCTGCTTCCGAAAGCTACACCGATTTCCTTGACATTTTTGAGAGCAGCAGCAAACCCAACTGGGTCGCCGCTACCTGTCTGACCGTTAATGTTTGACCAGTCAGAAGGGACTGCGGTCGAGAAGCTGAGTGTATCTGGGCCACTAGTAGCCAACGTAGATAAATTTTTACTATTAGCACCCGTAGACCACCAGTAGTCACTCGCTTCGTAGTTACCCGTTGCTGATTGGAACTCCAGTCGTACATATGCATCAGCGCCAGTGTTGGCACAAGTGGTACTGCGAGTCCAAAACAACGTACCTGGATCAGCAATAACGTCAACATTTGCTATAATGGTCTTGTTTGTCAGATCTACATTGTAGTTAGTCTTAAGATACACCGTAAACCAACCTGTAGAAAGCGGGTTGAATGTGAATCCGACTCCGCCAGCGTCTAAAGACTGTGCTTTGTTAATATCCCACAGCTTTGGTACGGCTGTATTGATATTGAACACCCTCCAGTTATTGTTTGAAAGGTCACTCTTGAATGGTGAGCTGGCAAGGGCTGGGAATACTGAGCTAGCAAGCATTAATGCTCCAGCTGCTGTTCCAATTAAGAATTTTTTAATATTCATTATTTATTCACCTCCTTTCGACATTATTTTTTTACTATAGTCAGTTTCGGGTAAAAAAAATCCGCCATAATTGGCGGATACGAGTTAAATTGCGGGTTTTTTGCAAACAAAATATATTTGCATCGGTCTATATACCCTATCAGACGAAAATATACTTGTCAAGGGAAGGGTGGTACTTATATTGCTCCGACTGATTTTGCTGCCAGATTTGCTTTCTGAACAAATTTCTCAATATCCTTTTTAGAATGAGCGGCAGAAATTTGTACCCTGATTTCATCTTTACCTTTGGGCACAACCGGATAATTTATATTTGTTACCAATATTCCCATACCGAATAATCTATCGGTCAAAGCTTTGGTTTTGACGGGATCAGCAACCAATACAGGCTGAATGGGGTGAATGGAGTCGGCGGCAAAAATAAAGCCGCTTTTTATCATTAAATTTTTAAACAGAGCAATGTTCTGATTGAGCCGTTTAAGTAATTTTCTGCCAGTGGCCGAATCTACCAGCTTTATTGCGGCAAGAGCTGATCCGGCTGTTCCCGGAGAGATGGAATTGGAGTAAATATAGGTTGCAGCTGATTCCCTCAGATAATCGATAATGATTTTGTCAGTAACAACATACCCTCCGTCACTGCCGAAGGCTTTACCGAATGTACCTATCAGAAGGTCGGATTTGCCTCCGGTTGCCTCCTCTGCTCCCCTACCTGTTTTGCCGAAGGCACCTACCCCATGGCTGTCGTCGGTAATTAAGAAAACTCCTTCATTATATTCGGAATCAAATTTACGACAGATTTTTTCAAGTTTTCCGATATTGGCACTTTCACCCAGCATGCTGAAAATACCGTCTGTTATTACCAATACCCGTTTAAATTTACCGATATTCTCTTTGAGAATTTTCTCGAGTGACTGATAATCGAAATGTTGATAAATCTGTTTCTGCTCTTTAGCAAGTCCGGCAACCCTAATTCCGTCAATAATACTCCGGTGGTTTAATTCATCGGAGATAATCAGAGTATCAGCCCCAACCAGCGAATCTTTACTTTGACCCTTACTCATACAGGCAATAACAGCCAGATTGGCGGCAAAGGCGGATGAGAATACCATACCGGCAGGCCTTAAATGAAAACCGGCCACCGCTTTTTCCAGTTCTTTATAAAGAGAAAAGGTACCGGAAATAAATCTGACGGCTCCCGGTCCAGTGCCGTATTTGCGGCTGGCTTTTTCTTCCGCCTGTCTTAACTTATCGGCAAATCTCAAACCCAAATAATCATTGGAATTAAAAATACTATATTTTTTTCCATTAATTACGGCGGAAGGAAAATGGCTTCCTGTGAAGGACTCAATTACTTTTTCCTGTCTTTTGGCGACTTTAGCATGATCAATCCGCTTTAGTTCGTTTTGCAAAATTTTATAAAAATTGTTTCTGCCCATTTTATTTATTTAATTTTTTACGTAAATTTTTAAGCATCGCTGACACCATTTTGGCAAGATCATAGCGGTGGCGCCAACCCCAGTCTCTGCGGGCAAATGAATCATCAATTGATTTCGGCCAGGAGTCGGCGATTTTCTGCCGGTGGTCAGGGACATACTCCACTTTAAGCGGCAGATGTTTTTGAATTTCTTGTGCCAACTCGTCTGCCCGGAAACTGATGGCCGCCAAATTATAACTGGTCCTTATAGTGATTTTTTGGGCCGGGGCTTCCATCAATTTGATGGTGGCCTGAACAGCATCATCCATATACATCATGGGCAGGATGGTTTCTTTTTTTACAAAACAGCGGTATTTACCTTTTATTATTGCTTCATAAAATATGGCCACTGCATAATCAGTGGTTCCACCCCCTGGTTCAGTCTTCCAGCTGATTATTCCCGGGTATCTTAAGGATCTTACATCTAGTGAGTATTTAAGGAAATAGTAGTGACAGAGTCCTTCTCCAGCCATTTTGGTAATACCGTACATAGTCGTAGGTTCCAGGACTGTTATCTGGGGAGTATTTTCTCTTGGTGTGGTCGGACCAAAAGCGGCAATAGAACTTGGCCAAAAAACTTTGAGGTTGTATGAAACGGCCAGATCAAGAATGTTTTTTAAGCCGTTCATGTTTACCTGCCAGGTCAGTTGCGGATCTTTTTCTCCTTTGGCTGATAAGATAGATACCAGATGATAGATTATACCGGCATTATGCTTTTTAATAATTCTTTCGATTTTTTTCAGATCGGTAATTTCTGCCTTTTCCAGGATGCCGTCGTAACTTTTAGGAATATTATGATGGCCAACGGCAACCACATTTTTTTTACCATATCTATCATTTAAGACCGGTATCAGTTCTGAACCGATTTGCCCAAATGCTCCGGTGACGATAATTTTTTTCATCGTTTATTCCTTTTAGAAATTTATTACCATTTGTTAATTAGTCGTTAACTCTATAAAAAAACCTCCCTTTTGAGGGGGAGGTCCAAAGTCACATAAATACCGGAACTCCCCTTCTAATAAGGAGTAGTAGCTGTTCGGGTAATAATAATATTTTTATTCATGATTAAAAAGATTACATTAAACAGCTTATCCTGTCAATGCTTTGCCTTAAATTACCCTTTTAGATTATAATTTCGATGAAAAATAAATAGGGCTATGAAATATTTTTTTCTTCTTTTATTTATCGCTTCAGTAATTGCTCTTCCAGTCGGACTTATACGATCACTGAAAAATGAACCAAAAGTAGCTTCCCTTATGACAACAATATCTCCTTCTCCGATCATACCGACAATAACGGTAAAGCCGACCGAATCCCCTATTCCGACTGTTACCCCTTCAGCGAAACAAAGAGGAATATTAGTCAAAGTAATTAATGTTGTGGACGGTGATACCATAAAAATTGAAACGGGAGAAACTGTCAGATTTATAGGAATTGATTCACCCGAATCAGTCGATCCGCGGAAACCAATCCAGTGCTATTCAAAAGAGGCAACAGTAAAAAATGAAGATCTGGTTTTGGGTAAAACAGTTGAATTGGAAAAAGACGTATCTGAAAAAGACAGATACGGGAGGCTCTTAAGATATATCTGGATAGGAGACCAACTGATAAATGAAATATTGGTGAGGGAAGGATTTGCATATTCGAGCACATATCCGCCTGATGTTAAATACCAGAATTTGTTTTTGGAAGCCCAACACCTGGCGCGTGAGGAAAAAAGAGGATTATGGGGAGACGTTTGCCAGAATCAAGCTATTGTGCTTCCTTCCGCAAGACCGATTTCTGACGGCAGTTACGTCTGTGATTGCAGCAAATCCTGTGCCAAGATGTCATCATGCGATGAAGCCCAATATCAGCTTAATGTCTGCGGCTGCTCACGGCGCGATGCGGACGGAGACGGAATTGCCTGCGATGCCGACTGTCAGTAAAAATATATTCATTTTACAAAAAAAGCAGCCTTTCCAGCTGCAATAGGAGTTTGTATAACTCAAGCCGTTCAAGCCTACTATTTGTATAACATTATTTTATCAATTTTGAAATTTCAGGCTTTTTCTTTTTGTAAAAATAAGTGATAGATATAGGCAATAATCCACAATTTTAATTGCTTCGGGTAATAAGGGGTCTTCTTCAGGATAAATAATTAATATTCTTTGTTATCTTTAATTTAGATTATCTCAGAGAGACAGAAGTAAATCAAAATAGACTTTTATTAACACCATCTTATTTCCAGAATGATAAGTTCCCCTATTAAGTGATAGAATGGAGCCTAATGAAGGGAATAAATTATACTTCAATATTTTCCGGGATTAGAACGGAAGTCAAAAATGAGATAAATGATTTAAGAAATTATGTCAGACGTTTACTATTTCCTCTTTATCTTTTTCCGATAAAGATTGTCACATATTCTATTTATTATATTGTCAGATTCCTGATTAAATTAGCATATCGGACACTCAAACTATTGGTTTTGGCAATTATCTGGCCTTTCAGGAGTTTTAATAATTTCCTCAAAACTTTTTTCTGGGGAGGAATTTTTCTTTATTTTGCCTTTACGGAAATGAGGTTTAATTCCCTGGTTGAAAGATACGGCGGATATGGTAAATTCTTCTGTCCCGAATGGTTAACTACAAAGAAATTAAAAAGATCGGTTGTCCGGGTGGTGGGTGGTTTAACGGAAGGCTCGGGTTTTTTTGTAGGGCCTGATGAGATACTGACGAATTTTCATGTCATTGCGGATGAACCGAGTCCGAAGATCATTTTTCCGGACGGATCTTTTGTCACTCCGGAAATGATCAGAGGCAATAAAGATGCGGATCTGGCTCTTCTTTATATCAAAGACAAACATCCTGATCTGAGATTTTTCTTTTTCTCTCCAGAGAATCTTAAATCTGGAGAGCCCCTTATTTCAGCAGGCTATCCGCTGGGAACTGACCTGTCTGGAGAAGTTACGGTTACCAAGGGAATTTTCAACAGCATAAGACGCTCCAAAAAACAATCGACCGATTTTCTGCAAACTAACATCAGCATCATTGAAGGCATGAGCGGCGGACCGCTGACTGACCAGTGCGGCAAAGTGGTAGGAGTAAATACTTTGGGTCTGGCCGGAATTTCCTTTTTTATATCTTCCGATTCCATTCAGACTCTTTGGCCTACTTTTACAGAACAGGATATTGCCAATATTAATGTTGACGCATCAGTTTCGCCCGAAGATGCTGTCAGAGCCTACTATACATATCTTAAGGCAAGACGCATGGAAGAGGGATTCAAACTTTTTATCAAATGAATATCTGCAAAAGACCAATTTTACCGAGTGGACGAACAGGTTTACTGATATTCTGGACGTGCAGATATATGTAGTGAAAAAGGAGCCGGGGAAAAAGGAGACTGTTTTTATCAAGTTTTCCACTAAGAACTGGAACAACGGGGAAGCTGATTTTCATTATTATGAAGGCACCTGGGCAACCGTTAAAGAAGAAGGAGTTTACAAGATGCTAAGAAGCAATATTAAGGAGGTTATGGAACCAAGCTGGGAATGGTTCTATGAAGATGAAGAATAATTTGATAAATTTTCCTCCAAAGTCTTCTGGTATTTACATAAATCACCTCCATTCTTCCCACAAAAAAAGCAGCCGTTCCAGCTGCAATGGTCAAAGGTTTTTAACTAATCATTAACGTCAATAATTAATTCTATGTATATAATGATTAATGTAGAAATGATAATATGTAAACAATCTGATGAAAAATATTCATTACATAATATCTTGCTGTATTATTATTTTAATATTAGTCTCTCCTCAACCTTCTTATGCAGCAAATAATAACTCTCTACTAGATTTAATTTTGAATAATGTGAAAAAAATAGGACCAACGGGTTCCACAGGTGCTACCGGAACTCAGGGTCCTATAGGCGCAACAGGATTAAAGGGTGACACCGGATCAACAGGACCCGTTGGGGCAACCGGTGAAGTTGGATCAGCAGGAGCTTCTGGAGAAAGTGGTCCGATTGGTCCGACAGGTGCAACAGGAATAAATGGACAAACAGGTCCAACTGGTCCTTCTGGTTTAATAGGTCCTACCGGAGCAACAGGATTACAAGGACCAGTTGGAGCTACAGGAGCTACTGGAGTATTAGATCAAACTATTTTAAATAATATAAATACACAGATTAATTCTTTTGATGAAAAATTAAATAATCCATCTCCTCCGGTTAAACCATATTTAATTAATAGTAAGGAGTGGTTAAGTCCAGGCAATGGTTGGTGTCCAGGAGATAATGAATGTTTTAGTTTTCATATATGTGGAAATGTTATATCAAAATCAAGACTGATATTACCGGATAATACAGTAATCAATCCAGGTATTGAAGTAGATGACAGACAGATGACACAGTCATGTGCTCCGCATCAATTTTTTCTTCCTATTTTGGATCAAGGTACAACAGTGAACGTGAATTTAGAAGTATGGTGGGGATATAGATATTATACAGATACTTTTACATCTATTTCCCCTTAAATTATCCGTTAAATAAGTAGAATATACTCAATAATGTAAAGATTTCTTGAAATTTTCATAGTTTATTAGACAATAATATCTAAATATTTAAAAACTGTTTATTAATTTCCATATTCTTTCTTTCAATTAATATCTGAAGATAATTAAGAAAAGAATTTTCTCTAAATACAAATTTTTCCACAAAAAAAGCAGCCGTTCCAGCTGCAATGAATTCCCGATAATTATCGGAATACTAATAATAGATTAGTGTATTT
>MFJM01000007.1:12149-16531 GCA_001779205.1 Candidatus Gottesmanbacteria bacterium RIFCSPHIGHO2_02_FULL_39_14 | reverse complement strand
TGATATATTATCGAGATAAATTTTTAAATTGTCGCATTCTGATCACCTAAACATACTTGATGAATATAATCTCTGGCTAAAAATGGAATAAGATCCTTATCCTCTTTCTTAGCAACACTTGTCATTAATTTTAATATTGTTTTTCTATATTTTTCTTTTGATCTTTGACTCGCTTGATAAACTGTATGACCTTTAAATAACGATAATACTAGATAATTGGAAGGATCTAAGAATAATTTAGCAGTTTTATCTTCGAATGGATGGGTAATTTTATCGACTTCTATCATGAATACGAAATCGTCGTCATATCCTAAATAAGCTATGCAACCCTTTGAGATACTCTTTTTACCTAAATACTTTGCAGATTGACATGATCTCGCATATACAACTTTTGCATATAATAAATTTTCGTTATCGTTTGCCTGGATTATAGGTTCATTATCATATCCTGTAATGGTGGATTGATCACCATGACCGTTAAAAACAATAAATTTCATTCCAATTTTTTTTAAAACGGAAATGAATTCTTTTTTGTTGGCTCTTTTTTTGGATAAGTCAACAACTCGTATCCCTGATTTTTGTGCTTGTTTTATTAAATCTTCACTCCAGAAAAATAGGTAGTCTGTGGTTATATCATGATTGGGGCGGGTTATTAGCATCTTGTCCTTCGTTAAAGAATAATCCTTCTTTAAGAGCTCTAATATATTCAAGTTGAATTTCAATTATTTTTTTGCCAATTTCGCTATTTTCTTGAACATTATGGATCATTTCTTCTTTTGAGAATTCACCCATTGATCCAATTGAGACTTTCTTATTACTTGATATACCTCTTAGTCTTTCTACTACAAGTTGTCTAATTTCATTATCAGTAATTGATTCTTTTATTTGCTTCTTTTTCATATAAATTTAAGAGCAGCTAATTTTTCGAGTATTTGTTTAGATAATGGTGTTTTATTATCTATTTCTAGTTTTGCAACTTTCCATGTAATTGGGTCGTCATTAATTACTAAAATCGTTTCTTCGCGAACACCTAATGGTAAATTACTAAAGACTTTATAGAATCGATCTTCTAGATTCACAATCATATCTTAGCATATCTGAAAAAGATTACTAAGTTTCTTAGTTTTTAATTTTTTCACAAAAAAAGCAGCCGTTCCAGCTGCAATGGGAGTTTGTATAACTTAAACCGTTCAAGTCTACTATTTGTATAACATTATTTTATCAATTTTGAAATTTCAGGCTTTTTCTTTTTGTAAAAATAAGTGATAGATATAGGCAACAATTCGAAGATATACTAAAGATATTTTCCCAATAGCGTGTAGGAGTAAATAAATAATTCCTGTTTCCTGTTTTTTATCTCTTTTTGGAGATTTTAAAAAAATTAAATAATACACGGCATATTTCCCTAGCGGATTTTTAGTAAATGCGTCCAAATCAAAAGTAAGATTTATCCTGAAATGCATATCTTTCAATTATTTCGTAACTTTGACTTTTTTTTATTTAATACCACTCTTGGTAGCGAACCTTCGTCTTCTGATACTACTCCTTTTTCTTCAAGTTGATCAAGTATTCTGGCAGCTCTGGCATAACCAATTTTAAGTCTTCTTTGCAGTAATGAGGCACTGGCTCTGTCATATCCTTGAACAATTTTGATTGCTTCGGGTAATAAGGGGTCTTCTTCAGGATTAAGAAATTTATGTTCCCGAAGTGCAGACTCTATTTTGTCTAATCTGTTAGAAAGTTCATTAAGTTGTTTAAATATATTATTTAGAATCTCTTCCATAAGAATAACTACGCTTTATTTACTATACAATTTAACAAAATCTCAATCAATTCCTGGAGATTTAAATTTCGTTCCTTGCCCCTCGAAGCCTTTATGACGTCTGGGTGAAGTGGGACCACAAAAAAAGCAGCCGTTCCAGCTGCAATTGTCATATTCAATTAATCTCGGCTCCGAACACCACGCGATAATATAACCTGACACGTTACATCGACGAAACCATACTTAATATTATTAAAGTTTTTGATGATTTTAATTATTTTCTTCTGATGAAATCACATCTCAATGAGCTAAAAGAACTTCGATTAAATCTTTCTATTGCTTAGCTTTATCTAACTGCAAATGTGTCTTATTCCTATTTGATTTAATGAATGATATTATTAGTTCAATATATTCCTCTATATCAGTAAAAAGTTCTTCTCATGCTTTGGGTGTAACTTGTGTATCTTTTTCTGTAGGATAAATTCTGTGTAATACAAGATTGATTTGTCCGACTGAATTCCATGATGTTCCTCTTGCTGTTCTTGGACTTTTTTCATGAGAAATAAATTTATCTCGAAAATCAGAAATATCCTGTTTTAATTGACCGATATGTCCAAGAAATTCTGACGTCAAAACAAGATTCTTTTCTTTTGCATAACTCTGCAAAGATTTAGTCAAATCATCATGTGAATCTAATGGCTTTTTATTTAATTGCCCGAAATAAAACTCTAATGCCCGTGCTGTTTTATCTAAAAAGATCTTTGCGAATAAATAAAAACTTTCAATTTCGAACTGGACTTTTATACTTAATGCTGTATCTATAGATTGTAATTTCATCTGATAGTCTGTCATGGGGTGTGAACCAGGCAAAAAAGTTTTCTGCAAAGTTCTTGTATTATCGATATATTCTTTACTTACCTTCTTATATCTGTCAAAAATTATTTTCAAAAATTCATAGTAACGGTGGATTTCCGAAAATGAGAAAGCAAACATATTATTATGTTTAGTTTCAAATCTATTTCTTTCTCTAGAAACGAAATCTGATAATTTCTTTATCATTAATTCAGTCTATTTATAATATTTAGAATAATATTATTCAATTTGACATTTGAAATCACATAATTATCCTCGTTTTTGGCCCATCCTAATGCTCTTCCTAACGATTTACCTGCGCCGGACGACGAATCCTACGTCCAACACTTATCAAACATTTCCTTATGTGTTTCATTATTAACGAAAATAGATAAATAAAATACTATTCATCACTAGTTTATTACTATTAAATTAAATAGAAATCATTTAGTATAAAAGAAGATTTATATTAGTAAACTAATGAAGAATTATAGTTAAGATGTGTTCCTGCGGGGTTATATTAAAAATACTATTCTGATAAGCTATCCCCTCTGTCCGAAAATCTATTTTTAAAGTGTATAACTCGTATCATAGTAACTTCTCCTACGGGGAATAAATTTAAAAATCCTAACCAATCCTTACTCAAATTGACGTTTATTTAAACTTGAGTATCAACTCTATCAAAACCATGTTCTAAACCATAGCGTATTAAATTCTGTGTTTGATGAATATCCTGAATCTCGATAAAATCCCAATGACCTAATTCACCCCAATTATTGACCGCCGGAATCCAAAGTTTTTTTGCAGTATACACTTTCACTGCCTTTTTATCATCCTTTTTGCCGGTAACCTCGATCCCAAGATTAATATACTCATTTTTATTTTTGCTTAATTTAACAATAAAATCTGGGGTGTAGAAATGAGATAATCCTTGATGTTCATAAGGAATAAGAAAATTTAATCCCTGATTCTTCACATAACAAATAACCTCATCCATCTCCTCTAATTTTTTGGCTACTCCTTGTTCCCATTCTTCCGTGTCTGCCACAACGTAATTGATATGTGATTTAACAGTTAGTCTAACGTTTTTAGTAGTTAGAAAGTCAACATATTTTGTTGATCCGATATAGTCATAAGGAGTTAAGATTGGCAATATTCGTTTTTCAGGCTGATTGGCGACAATTGATTGATATATCTTGGTAATGGCGTCATCTCTAAATTCAGCTATCAGAAGTAATCCCGGAAACATGTTATCTTTAAAAATAGCCCTCGTTCTAATATATTCATCTACAATATCTTTCAATTGAGGAAACAACCAATATTTTTCCTGAAAATATTTCTCAATTAATCTACTTGAAAGACGATAGATTATTTCTTGTGTTCTAATTTTTTTCAAAGAATCAAGAGTATGCAATTGTGCATCACCTAAAATCCCGGCTACATCAACTTTTGTCGGTATATTTTCAATAACTGTTTTTAAATCGGAAGAAAAATTGGCAGTAATTTTTTCTTCTTTAAAATCATATTTATATCCTTCCAATCTTGGAAATTTAAGTTCTAATTGTTCTCTTTCTGGTAATGATTTTACTCTGTGTAATTCTTTTGGAAATGGAACTTTGGTAGAACCTTCTGCATTAATGAAGAAATTAAACGGCACTCCGTAAACTTCTGCATATTCCGCATTGAACATTCCTGTTTCATCCGTTTCATAGCTTATTCTTCTTAATGCCCGGCCTACTATCTGTTCACACAATAATTGAGTTGAAAA
>MFJM01000007.1:9891-12123 GCA_001779205.1 Candidatus Gottesmanbacteria bacterium RIFCSPHIGHO2_02_FULL_39_14 | reverse complement strand
CATTACTTCCCTTAATATTTCCTCATCCGTAGGTAAATCTCTACCTATAAATCTTTCTCTATATTGTCTTTTAAATTCTTCTATCTCATAAGAAAATGTTTTCTTAAATTCATCATCTATTGCTGTTCCACTTTCTATCTGGGCACTGTCAATTATTAAAGTATTTGGTTTCTCTAACCACTGATTACCATTCTCATTTCTAAATACTTCAAGATTTCCAGGAATAATAACTTCTTTATCATTACGTTCTGCTTTATAACCACTGATCCATCTATAAACCATTTCAGAAACCGATGTATTATTGCAGACAATAATCATCACTGGCGGCATTGTGTCGGGTTGAGTTTCTTTCCTTTCGAGAAATATTTGATAATATTCCTCATAATTCCCATAAAGTGATTTCAATGCTGTTTCAAGAATTGAAGGAAGGAAAGGATCTACTCCATAACTTCCGGTCTTTTTTCCTTGCTTTGGTAATCCGTCACGGATTCTTAACCAAATATGACGATAATCCGGTATTTCATGGGTTGTATCATCCCGGATTGGAATTCTAGGGACTTTCACTACACCGCTTTCTATTGCATCGATCAAAGAAAAGTCGTGAATTATCCAAGGAAATAATTCACCCTCAATATGACCCGATCCTTTTAAAAATGATGGGGTAGCTGATACATCAAAGACATATCTAATTCCTATTTTTTCCTGTAGCCATTCGATTCCGCTAATCCATACTCTTGCTGCCTTATTGTTTTCTTCCGCTTCTGCTTTATCCTGACCTCTTAATTTCTCGCCGTCTATTTTTTCCCGGTAACAATGATGTGCTTCATCATTTAAGACGATGATATTTTGTTTGCTTTTTATATCCCGGAATACCCTGTTAATCATTGCTGCCGGGCTTTCTCTTAATGCTTCTTCTTTGACTACTTTTGTTGCGCCATATCTTGGAATATTCCTTAGTTCCAACTGATGATAATTTGTAATAATAATCCTAATTTGTTTAAGTAATTCTAAATCTTGTAATGAAACAATATCCCGTTCGACATAATAGTTAAAAGACTGATTCGGCTGTAATACGTTTAATCTGTCTTTAATTGTGATTCCCGGAGTAATTATTACGAAAGTATCAGAAAAACGTATATCTTGGATGTATTTCAGCTTATTCAGTGCTTGCCAGGCTATAATCATTGCCATGACAACGGTTTTTCCTGTGCCGGTAGCCATTTTCAATGCAAGGCGGTATAGTTTGGAATTTTCAGCTTGATGTGCATCTTTGAGCTGATTAATTATCCAATTATCACCGGACTTTTCGGCTACCTCTGCTACATACATCAGTGTTTCAAGGGCTTCAATTTGGCAGAAAAAGAATTTTTTTTGACGTTCGGGGTTTTTCCAATACAAAAGAAGATCGCGGGATACTTTAGTTAAACCGGGATAATCTTGTAATCTCCATGCTGCAATTCGCTTTCTGATCTTATTTACAAATTCATTTTCTTTAAAAGTTTCATCTGACCAGTTTGATTCCAACCCTTCCAATGCTTCCAACTGTTTAGCTTTATCTGTAATACGGGGAACGGGAATATAATTGCCACTGGGTCTTTTTCCTTCGATAATTTCTTCTGTTATGCCTTTGTTATCGAATTTGAAATATTTCTTTGGTTCTTCATAAGGGGAATTTATAATGGGATTAGTTATCATATTTTGCTTATTTTCATCACTTCATCACCGTAATAATTAATTACTTTAATGGCGATTTTACCTGTAGATGGTTTGATAAAAGGTCTGCTAGTAGTGGTATAAAGCTGCTGCCATGCTTCTTCGTTTACTTCCGCTTTAAGGGCTTTTTTTAATTTCTCATATGGTTTGTCATTACCTAAGAAATATGCATGACAAACGAAAAAACTTTCACTATTATAATTTATATCGATAAACCACGCTGCTATATCTTCCGTGCCTGAAGATCTGACGATTCCTTTGGTGGCATCATACATATCGATGCCATTTATAGAAACTTGCATCTGGTTATCATCTACTTCTTTGATAGTGATATCCGGTTCTCCGAAAGTCATAAATAGATTACCTGATCCTGTTTTCTTCAATAGATCCCCCATTGATAAATCAGGATTAATTTTGACTTTCAATAGTTTCATATCTCCATAAGGTGGGCCGGATTCCGTAAACGCCGATCCTTCATATGATGTGGCGGCAATAACCAAAAGATCGTAGTGTTTTACG
>MFJM01000007.1:5866-9845 GCA_001779205.1 Candidatus Gottesmanbacteria bacterium RIFCSPHIGHO2_02_FULL_39_14 | reverse complement strand
TTTCAGTAAATTATCTTTTACGGTCTGAACAAAATTTTCTGATGAAACCATTTCCTGTTTATCGGTTACTCTATGCGGTGATAAACTTTCAACAGTAAACGGGCCGCTAACTCTAATTGTATTTTTATTTTCAATTGGTTGATCAAATAAAAGTTCCTTTTCTGGTGATTCGTTATTTGCAATTGAACTTAATGTTATATGAGGAACAGTTTTATATTCAAAACCATCACGAATATCATCTTTATTTTTTAGAATAAAATACGGATATTTTGCAGTCATAATCCTAGTGCGAGCTAATGATAAAGCAACTCTTGATGTATCTATAGTAATCCATCTTCTACCCCAATTCTCTGCTACATAGGCTGTTGTACCGCTACCGCATGTAGGATCTAAAACCAAATCACCTGGATCAGTTGTCATTAAAATACATCTTTGAATAACTTTAGTCATCGTTTGGACAACATAGATTTTGGCTGATGCTCCTGATGTATCTGTCCAAAAGTTATGAAGTCTTTCTACTGGATAATCATCTAAAAAAAGCTTATATCGAAGATTGTCATTTTCGACTGCAATTCGGTTAAGTTCAATTAAATTCAACATGCCTTCTCTTGTTGTAATCCAACAACTACCTTTCGGTGGTTTATATTTTTTCCCTTTATATTCGACATCATAAACCATGTTTTCTGAAAAACCTGATGGTCTTAATGAAGCGTGTGTATAAATCCTGCTACCTTTTGGAAGTAGTTTATGATTGTTCCATTCTTCGTTTGACATTGTTCTATTAGTCCCATCTGGTAATTCTATCCAGTTCCACCTGGATGCTCCTTGAACATCTTTTGATTGAAATAGAGGATGATATTTAGTTTTAGTCTTATCTTTTGCATACCATAACAGATAGTCAGTCATTCCCTCTATATACTTAGCCCCAAATGGCATATTCTTTTTTCTAAATGTTATCAGTCCAATAAAATTTTCAGAATGAAATGTTTCGTCTAATAAAGATCTAACCAAATGAATATTTTCATCGCCGATTTGAACAAAACAACTTCCTGATTCTGAAAGAAGATCGTAAGTTAATATAAATCTATCGCGAAGGTATGATAAATAACTATGTATGCCTAATTCCCAAGTATCTCTATATGCTTTGATTTGTTCTGGTTGTCGAATTAATTCGTCGTCGCGACCATCTTTAACTTCTTTTTTATCAGATCTGTTTTGCCAATTACTTCCAAATTTAATTCCGTAAGGAGGATCGATATATATCATTTGCACTTTTCCGCGCATGCCTTCTTTCTCTAATAAGCTATTCATTACCCGTAGACTATCTCCGAGGATTAACCTGTTACGCCAATTATCATTGTGTTTGTAGAAATCGACAATTTTATTGAAACTCTGATCCGGCACATCACCGAAAAGCTGATATTGAATACCGGTATCTCCTCCTTCATCCCGCAATTTAGCGATTATTGCTTCTGGAGAAATTTTTTCCTGAATGTAGATAAGCACAGAATCAACGTTTAATTCTGTCTTTTCTTCTTTACCAGCCCAAATAAGCTGCGGGTCAAGGGAAGGATCGTATTTATAGGTGGTTTTTGTGGGGCGTTTCTGTTCTACCGAAATAAATTCGGAAAGTTCTTGAGTGGGGATTGCCAGTCTTTGATCCTGATGTTTATATGATTCTACCGGTGCATATTCCTTAATTTTCTTTATCTTCTTGGCTCTCATAATTTCATTATATATTTTTTAGGATAGAATCATATATCTTATTATTAGTCTAGTAGACTTAACTATTTTTATATCCGAGTTTTATTAAAAAATATTTAGGAAGAATATTCTGTAGAATTCAATCATTTCAGGCTAAATTCAATAATTTTAATACCAAAGCTCCGACTACTAAGATTATGATTCCGATTAAAATTTGTCCCCACCCCTTCTCATACCATTTTTTACCGGTAACTCCCCGACGATTATCAACACTAATCTTCGGAAATAACCCTTTTTGCTCAAATTTATCCCTACCTACAATATCACCCATATCATCTATTGAAAATTAATTCTTAATTTCTACTTTAGGATTATCTCCTTGTTGAATAATCTTATCCCTCCCTACAACCTCAACTTTCACATTAAATTCATCACGGATATATCTGTCATATTCATTAAGTCTATCAATTCTTGCTTTAATATGATCTATTATTCCAATAAAATGCACATTTTCACTGGTTGCTCCAAAAGGCGGCCGGGCATCACGGAAGTTAAACAGTTCCTTTAATGAAACGAAAACATCACCTAACTTTTTAAGACAATTATTTGTCCAATCAATGGAAACCTGTTGCCAATTTCCTATTTTCCCTTCGGCTCCTGATTTATCGGAATAGTATTCTTGGTTTATTTTATCTTTTACTTGATACCCTTCGACAATACATTCGTCTAGTATTTTTATTGCTTCTTCCGGCGGAACTTTGATATAAGCTATCCCCATAATATATTTTACTGTCGAATTCGACAGTCTATTACTTGTGCTCGTATTTTCTGACAATTATTTCTTTCGCTTTACTTAGTTCTGCTTCGGATAAAATAGACTCGTATTGCCATATTTTCCCGTTACCAGAAAAAGCGTTAAGGTAATGCTGACAATATATTTTGGGGTTTATTATAGTAATATCACCATCTTTCTTCCATCCTTCGCTCATTTTGTAATCATATTCAATTCTGTGACCAATTGAACCAAGCCATTGATGTGCTAAAACATTTCTCCAATCATGGAGTGTATTAGCAATTTGTGAAAACTTTGTATCTTTTGTATTACCATCAATGAACTTTTCAAGAAACAGGTAGTATCCAGTTTTTCCTGATAAACCGAAGAAAGCCTCTGATAAGGTTAATATTGAAGCGTGTATTCCTAGAAATAGTAATGATGTTTGGTAATTATCCGGAGTTATTGAGATTTCATTATTAAAATAATTAGCGATCGAATTAAGTAAGGTTTCAATGGCTTCAATATAATTACCACTTCTTAAACGCGCAAGGCGTTTTTCTCTCGACTCCATATGTGCTCGATTCTTCATATTTATTCTTTAATTCTTCGGGTGTAAAATCAGTTTTTAATTGTTTGAATAAGTAATACTGGCTGTATTTTACTGCGTTTGGGGGGAGAAGGGAATAAAAATACGGTTGGGTGGGAATTTATTTAATAAATAGAGATATACTGGGGGTATGGGGAAGGGGAGGAAAATTGAAGTTGAGAGGAATTGGTGGATATGGATGGTGTTGGTGGTGTCGGTGGGGTTGAATATTTTTTTGCTTTTGAGGGGAGGAAGGGAGAGTGCGAATGGAGTGAAGGTTGAGGGAGTGATTGACGGGGATACGATTGTTTTGGAGGGGAAATCTAAGGTAAGGCTGAGGTATGCGGATGCGCCGGAAATGGAGTTTTGCGGAGGGAAGGAAGCGAAAAAACAATTGGAGAAGTCAGTTTTGGGGAAAAGAGTCAGGATCGAAGGGCAGATTCCGGATCAGTATGGGAGAGGAATGGCGTTAGTGTATGTAAACGAGAGTTTGGTGAATAAAGAGATGCTTTCAAGCGGATGGGTTAGGTATCACCATGATAATTCGGAACTTACGGAAGAACTGAAGGAAGTGGCGAAGGAGGCGCGGGAGGAAAAACTGGGAATTTACGGGAAGTGTCAGTCGAAAGATATTCCGGATAAAGCGGGATGTGTAATCAAGGGAAATATTGATAACAACAGCAAATACCGCAATTATTATTTGCCTAACTGCTCACAATACAGATTTACTGTTGTGGAAAAAGATATGGGGGAAGCATGGTTTTGCACGGAAAAAGAGGCAATTGAAGCGGGGTTTAAAAAGGGCGGGACATGTTAATATTAAATTTATGGACGGGCAGAAGAGAGAGGATATTAAGATCGGGATGAAGGTCGATATTGTGTTAAAGGAAGATCAGGGAAGCAGAAAGCTGACA
>MFJM01000007.1:0-5860 GCA_001779205.1 Candidatus Gottesmanbacteria bacterium RIFCSPHIGHO2_02_FULL_39_14 | reverse complement strand
AAAGTTGCAGAGATTTTGACCAAATCTTCATTTCATCCACACGGGATTAAAGTCAGACTTGAAGACGGGCAATTTGGACGGGTGAAAGCGGTCATCGAGAATTGAGACCAGGTAAACACGCCCGTGTTTTTTAAGTATTTTTTGTTTTTTCTCCAGATCCTTATCGGACATCATATCTGATTTGGTCAATAAGATTATTTCCGGTTTTTTGGTTAACTCGGGATTAAACTGCATTATTTCTTTCCTAACTGTGCGGTAATCTTCCTCCAAATAATCTGATTCTGCAGAGATACAGTGAAGAAGCATTGTTACTTTCTCTACGTGCTTGAGGAATTTGATACCCAGGCCACGGCCTTGGGAGGCGCCTTCAATCAGGCCGGGTATATCCGCCAGAATTTTTTTGCCCATGGCTCCAAGATTGGGCTCCAGAGTGGTGAAGGGATAGTCGGCTACTTTGACGTTGGCTTTGGTGAGTTCGTTAAGAAGGCTGCTTTTGCCGGCGTTGGGAAGGCCGATCAGACCGTAATCGGCAATTAATTTCAGAACAATTTTAAGTCTTCTTTTTTGGCCTGGTTTGCCGGGTTCAGCTTTGAGAGGAGTAGTATTACTGGGAGAGGCCAGATCATGAGTACCCCTTCCTTTGAAGCCGCCTTTACAGATTAATATTTTTTGACTTATTTCATTTAACTCAAATACTTCGTTAGTATCAAGATCGGTGACAATTGAGCCTAAAGGAAGATAAACAGTAAGATCCTGGCCGTTTTTGCCCGATTTTCTGAATTTACCTCCCATCCGGCCGTCCTCGGCTTTTCTTAATTTTTTTCCCTGAAATTGGTTAAGAAGAGTTAAATCGGAGCTGACGGCAAGATAAAGATTGCCTCCGTCTCCGCCGTTGCCTCCGTCAGGACCGGTTCTTTGACCGGGGTAAAATGAGGCTTTCCCGTCTCCGCCATTGCCGGCCTGAAAGATGACTTCCACTTCATCAACAAACATATGAACCTAAGGGTATTATAAAAATCTTTTTCTTCTCTCTTCCACTTCATCTAGTATAACTTTTCTTAAGCGGATATTTTTGGGAGTGACTTCAACGAGTTCGTCTGCGGCGATAAATTCAAGAGCCTGTTCTAAGCCCAAAGACTTTGGAGTTTTGAAATATTCCGAGACACCGTCACCTTTGGAGCGCATGTTGGTAAGATGTTTTGCTTTACAGACGTTTAAGCGCAAATCATCGCTCCTGTTGTTTTCTCCGACAATCTGTCCTTTATAAACGTCAACTCCCGGTCCATAAAAGAGCGTTCCTCGGTCCTGAACATTAGTCAATCCGTATAAATTGGTTTTACCGCTTTCGTGGACGACCAGAGAACCCTGTGTCCTTTCATATTCATAGCCGTTGTCTTTGGCGTAATGATCAAAAGCTGAGTTAAGAGTACCCATTCCTTTGGTATCGGTAATAAACTCACTTCTATAGCCAAAAAGACCTTTGGTGGAGACAATAAATTCCAGAAAGCTTATGCCGTCTTCTGTTTTCATGTCCTGAAGCACACCGCGGCGAATACCCAGCTTTTGCATAATAATACCGCTGAAATTTTGGGGGACTTCGATAAAGACACGCTCAAAAGGTTGAAGTGTTTCGCCATTTATTACCTTATGAATTACCTGGGGTCTGGCGACCTGGAATTCGTAGCCTTCACGGCGCAGGCGTTCGATGAGAATGGCCAGATGGAGTTCTCCGCGGCCTGAAACTGTCCAACCCCCCTGTTGGTTAATCTCTACACGAAGAGCCATATCTGTTTCCAGTTCTTTTATTAATCTGGCCTGTATTTGGCGTGAAGTAGAATATTGCCCTTCACCGCTAAAGGGAGAATTATTGACCATGAAGGTGATTTGCATGGTCGGTTCTTCAACGATTAGTACCGGCAGAGTAACTGGAGCGTTAATATCGGCTATGGTTTCACCGATGGAAGGATCTTTTATACCGGTTATAGCGATAATATCTCCGGATGAAGCCTCTTTTATCTTAATTCTATCGAGTCCGACAAAGGTCAAAAGAGAAGTTATTCTATTTTTTATAATTTCACCATTACGGGTGATTTGGGCTACTTCCATATTTTGGCAAATTTTACCGTTATAGATTCTACCTATGGCAATCCTGCCCAGATGGGAATCAGATGAAAGGGAGGTAACCAGCATTTGGAGCGGTAAGTCTTCATCTCCATTGGGTGCGGGAATATGTTTGAGGATCATATCAAAGACAGGAACTATATCGGTCATCTCTTTCAGGTTAGCAGTTAATCCTGCTTTTCCTTCTTTTCCGGAGGTGTAGACTATGGGGAAATCAGCTGTTTGGTCATCTGCTCCCAGCTCGAGAAATAAATCGAGGGTTTTATCCAGGACGTAGTTAACCCGTATGCCCTGTTTGTCTATTTTGTTGATAACAACAATAATTTTATGTTTCATTTCCAGTGCTTTTTTGAGGACAAACCTGGTCTGGGGCATGGGACCTTCCTTGGCATCAATAAGGAGAAGACAGCCGTCAGCCATCTTTAATACCCTTTCCACTTCCCCTCCGAAGTCGGCATGTCCGGGGGTATCGATAATATTAATCTTTATTGAGTTCCAGACAAGGGAGGCATTTTTAGAGAAGATGGTGATACCCCGCTCTTTTTCGAGTTCATTACTGTCCATGATTAGAGAGTCGGCTGTGTCTTTATGCAGTTTGGTTTTTGACTCTTTAAGGAGCGCATCGACTAAGGTCGTTTTTCCATGGTCCACATGGGCGATAATGGCAACGTTTCTTATGGCAATCATAATAAAAAAAGCCCGCTTTTATGCGGAGAAAGGTATTGTACCAGAAAGAGGGACGAGAAGATAGGTTAGATGAAATTTTCAATTGAAGAGGGAGAAATTATTGGTGAATTAAATATACTTATTAAACGGCAGTCGGGAGCAGACCCGGTAAAGTTTGCGGGCTCATACCTATTAAACCAAAAGAAATTATTGAAGGTTTTCTTTTTCCATCAGAGCGTAAATCTCCGGTAAATGTTCCATATCTTTGTGCCGATTCCGATCCTTGTCTTGCTCCGATTTGAGTGAATTGGAGTTTTGGGAGCGATGGAGCAGAAGGAATGATTGAATTTGTTCCTCCCTTAGCAATATAAGCTAAAACCGGTTCATTAAAACTTCTAGTATCATTTAAAATTGGATAAAATATTTGAGAAAAATCTTCTTGTTCTTTGAGTTCTAATTTGGCTTTTTCTGAATTTAATTTTTGAACTGCAGCTACATAAGCCGCTAATATAGTAGGAATATCAAGACCCGGTCGAACATTTGAAAAATCTCTAATTTCAGGCAGCATCAGTCCGCCTTGAGGAGGAAAAGGAATAATATACCTGTCTCCTCCTCGTTCCCTTCTTTCATCAAAGACAACAGGAATACTGACAAGTTGGAAAGTACCGGTCAAAGGTCCTTTTTCTCTGAGAGTTTCCGGACTCATATTACTGACAGGATCAGGCTGCCAAAAAAAGGTTTCATCACCTACTAGATGGTAAATATCTATAGTAGGATTTGCATTTTGGGTTATAAATGAGCCAATTATTTCACCTTCTTTGATGACCATAGTCCAGGCCTGTCCGTCAGTTGTGAGTTTCAGGCAAAATTCAGGCTGCTTAAGATAAGGAGAATCATCAACTACCGGGATAAATACAACAGCTTTATTCTGATCAATAGTTGTCCAGGGTTGAGATAAGCCTCTAGAAGCAAGTATTTCCTGCAAATCAACTTCATTTTCCCCTTGTCTGATGGAAACTTGATTTATGGAAACCTCGGAATGATCTTCGATACGCGCAGGAGCCGCCATAAAATTTGAGGAGAAACTATTAATCGGATCTTTGATCAAAATCTGGACAGCGGCATTTTCTGTTTTTATGGCCGATTTTTCCGGCAGTTGACCCTGTTTTCTTAATAATTCTTCCATTTGAGATACAGCCATTAAAGATGCATTTAAATAGGCAGTCTTATAGGGACTTAAATGATCTTTTCCATTTCCGCTTTTTGATCTGTCATGCCAGCCTTGAATTAGAAATATACCCATTTGTATAAGCCTACTATTTTCTTCGTCAGCTTTAAAAAGGTTAATTTGACCTTCCAGAATTGAGGCGTTTATTTCCGAAGGGTCTTCAACAAGATTAACAATTGCGGCGGACAGGGTGCGGCTAATAGGATTCGTAATGTTATCAGATAATAAATCCTCTTCAATTTGAGCAATTTCAGCTGCCAATAGAAATGAATCACCTTCATCGTTAGATAAAGCCCTGTGGGGCAGAAGTAGTCTATTGATATTCATTCCCCAGATATAACCTCTTTCTTCCGGAGGGACCTGATGTGCCCGTTGTTTATATGATTTTAACAGAGATAAAAGTAAGCTTTCCGGGAGAAGCTGATGAGTTTTGGTTACCATTTCCAGTGCATTTTTATAGTCATTTACGGCTTCAGTTGGAGAATCAATACTCAGGTGATAATCACCGAGCTTTTGGTAATGGACAGCCAGATTTTTAATATTATTTTGAGCATCAGGTGTTTTTATTGAGAGAGTTTGTGAATCAATTTCAAAAAGTGCTTTTTCAGCTTCAATAAGGGATATTATTGAAGGAACCTGTGACCTGACAATTTTATCAGAATCTTGTGAAATGACGGATTGAGCCTTGAGGCTTAAGTCGGCAATAAGATCAGCGGTAAATCCGCGGACTTGATTTAATTCTGCTTGAGTTAAAGAAAATATTTTCCTGAGATGATTAATATGCCAGGCAGTATCTGTGGCAGTTTTATACGGACTATCACTGTGGTAGCCAAGAAGATCATTTTTAACCAGAGCCAGATTTTGCCTGATAGCCATCTCTCTTGCTCCAGTTCTTACGGGAGCGTCGTTTGTGAAGTCATAGGCAATTTTCTCATTAAGTGTTATTGCCCTATGAAGAGCATCACCTGACTGACGTAAAAGATCAGTGTCAGTCTCCTGCCCTTGGTAAGCTTGATTAATTGTATTTATCGCTTGATCGGAAATCCGGTTTAAAAGTTCTGAGTTAAGAAGTCTAAATTCATTTTGGAAACTGAAACTAATTGCGTGTCTATTCAGAGCAGATTGTAAAGCAGACAGTGCCTGACCACCCCTGGTAAAGTATTCCGCATAGTGATCATATTTTTTTAACACAGGCTTATGTTTATTTATCTCTCTTATTCTCTGGCAGGTCGTACCGTATCTGGATAAAGCCAGAGTGAAATTATAAACATCTTCAACTTTTTCATCAGCAGGTTTATCAGAATTTAGTCCGGCAGTTATTTCTTTGGAAATAAAACCGGGTAATGACTCTATATTTGAATGAGGAAAATAATCCTGTTGATTTTCAATGACATTAGACAGGGATAATATACCGGCCAGTTGGCCGTTCACTTTTTCCCTAACAGGCCTGTCCAAAGATAATATTTGCACTCCCATTGATTCCGGAACAGAAAATCGTTCACTTAACGCCACTATTTGAGGTCCGGTAAATGTCAGCTGCTGCAATCTTTCAGCTTTAGGTTTCATAAATGAGCTATATTATACTATAGGGTATAAAGTTTAGCAAAAATAATAATTTTTTGACTAAAGAGGGAAGGATATAATAGAATAGGGCAATTGCTTTCCGCGGGCGAGCGGATTTTTTTATGACTGTCAACCAGGAAGTAAGGGAAAAATTTATTAAGTTTTTTACGAGCCGGCCGAGGAATCACAAGGAGATACCAAGTGCGAGCTTAATTCCGGAGCATGATCCGACCGTTCTGTTTATTACAGCAGGAATGCATCCGCTTGTGCCCTATTTAATGG
>MFJM01000006.1:10326-52264 GCA_001779205.1 Candidatus Gottesmanbacteria bacterium RIFCSPHIGHO2_02_FULL_39_14 | reverse complement strand
CATTCTGACCCCGCTTAGCGGGGGAAGAATCTCTCACGAATGTGAGATACTTTAATTAATGACTTATTATGTTTATATTCTGACTAATAAATCCAATAAACTTTATATAGGAGTAACCAATAATATAGTAAGAAGAATAAATGAGCATAGTTTAAAATCAATTCCCGGTTTTACTTCAAAATATAATCTTAATAAATTAATCTATTTAACTGAATTTAGAAATATAGAAGAAGCGATAGTTTTTGAAAAGAAAATCAAAGGTTGGACCAGAAAGAAAAAGATAGCTTTAATTAAAACCATTAATCCTGATTTTAATAATCTATCAAATGAAATCTGAAACAAGTTCAGAGATCCTTCACTTCATCAAGCTAAGCTTGACTTCGTTCAGGATGACAATTTGTCATTCTGAGGCGAAGCCGAAGAATCTCTGGCGTATGCCAGTATATTTCTCAAATAAATTGAGAGATCCTTCACTTCGTTCAGGATGACATAGGCTAAGACAAATCCGCAATGATTATATCTTTTTCAATTAATTTACAAAACTCATTCCTGATATTATGAAAAAAAGTGATATTATTTCAATTGTTACAATTAATAATACGTGTTAGCTTCCTACTGTTTATAGTTAGCCTAGCTGGATTAGTTAGTTCATTATTCTATTCACCACTTAAACGAAATCGGTAATAAGCAAATATTAGTTTACTTTCTAATTCTGTTTGATTTTAATATAGACAAAGTTTTTTGGTATGACTATCCAATTTAAAGGATGCCACTTTCCGAAATTCCAATCTCTAAGTATCTCCTTATAAGTTCTCGTCGTATTCCCGATAGGATTATTCTTACTCCAATGTTTTTTTAACATCGCAGAATCATATACATAAAATATTTGTTTCCTATCGTCATAACCCCATAAAGTAATCCAATGTATAAATATTCTGCCTAATATTGGGTTATATTTAGTGCTATGGATATAACCGTTTCCTATCCTGACCATTACAGGAGTATCTTGAGCCAACAGAGATTTAAGAAGGTCTAACCTCTCATTATTTGACAAGTTCTCTGCCGTCTTTATTTCTGAATCAACACCATAGGATTTTAAAATATTTACATAATAGTTTTTTCCTAAAGTTAAACCTGTCAATTTACCAATCCATACGGGATGGTAATTCTTTGGATGAGTCTTATTATCCAGTCCATAAGCACTTAGTATTGCCTTAACCGAAAAGGCACCACAATGGCTTAATCCTTGAGTAAGGTATCCTTTTGGTTTTATCGATAAAATATAATTTGTAGGGATTTCCATTAAGATCTATCTGTAATCGGGAAATTTAGGTAAAGTCCTTTCACCCAAGAAGTATTTTACAAAGGCTCCTCCCCCTCTTGCGAAGAATCTCCACCCCTCATTTGATCTGCGGCCCGATGAAAAAACAGGCATGTTATATGAAAAAACAACCTTGCCGACTTTTTTCATTCTGATGGCAAAATCAACATCTTCAATCAAACGGAGATTAATATCAAAGCCGCCGATCTCCATTGCCTTTTCCCTCCAGAAAGCCATATTTTGTCCTGATGCAACAGGAATACCCAAAAGTTCAAATGAAATCCACTGAAGAGGAGCCTGTAAATAATTAATATATTGTAAATAGGGAAAATTTCCGTCAAAAACCTTAAAAGTTCCTAAAGACAGTACTACTCCGGATTTTTCTAATATTGCCACATGTTTTAATAACCAATCAGGAGGCAAAATCGTATCTGCATCCGTAAAGGCAATTATGTCTCCCTTGGCATGTTTTAAACCGTGCTGTCTTGCAAAACCTATACTTTTATGAGGTTCATGAATAACTCTGACACCGTTTTGTTTAGCTATTTCCCTTGTTTTATCCGACGACCCCCCGTCAATCACTAATACCTCCTCTGTCCAATCACCCTTCTTTAATTTTTTAACCGAATCAAGCGTCTTTCCTATGTATTTTTCCTCATTATATGCCGGTATTGTGATAGTTATCTTCATTTTTTAATTATTTCTTCCCTTGCTGCCCATACATCTTTCTTAATTCCGTTAACGTCGTCGCATCCGCAGGTTTTTTATCATCCCGGAATCTCTCCAACCTTGGAAACCTCAAGGCCAGTCCCGCTTCTTTCACCTCAAATGCCTTGCCGGATTTAGACGGCCCCATAATTCTCCCAGCTGTATGAACCGGAGATCTGGTTATTTCATCAGCCCTGATCTCTGTAACGATTCTTGGCTCAATCCAAATATCACAATCCATAATCTTATCCACTTCATAATTTTTTGGTTTAACTTTAACTTTTAACTCATCACTTCTCACTTTTATCGTTTTCCATTCACTATCTGTAAGTCCGGTGCCGATTTTAGCAACAGTCAGAAATCTTTCATCCTTTTCATCATAAATTCCTATTAAAAAATCTCCTATCCCGAAACCTGTCCTCTTCCCCTGTCCAAAATCATAACCCATCACCACAGCATCAATCGTATCCGAAAGTGATCCCGCATAGCTTCTCTTATATTTAATCCAAGTGAAGTCCCGCGACCCTGCCCGGTAAATTCCGTTTAACTTTTTAGCCATCACCCCTTCCAAACCGCGGCTGATCGCATCTTGAAAAATCTCCTCAAGCCTCCGTACATCATCCACCACTTCTTCCTGGGAAACTAATATTGTCTCCCCACGCTCAACTGTTTTCTCTAGTTGCCTTCTTCTTTCAATATAAGGCTTGCCTATGTAATTTTTTCCGTCTTTGTATAAAAGTTCAAAGGCGAAAAGTTTTAATGGTATCTCGCGGGCGTAAGCCTCAATATCATACTTTCTTTTTCTCTGTACAGTCTCCTGAAACGGAAGATATTCACCCGTATTTGGATTGTAGGCAACAGCCTCACCCTCAATTATGGCTTCATTCGCTTTTAGCTGTTGTTTCATTCCTTCAACAATATCCGGATACATTTGCGTCACATTCTCCAGATTTCTTGAGAACAAAGATATTTTTGTTGTTTGAAGATGCCCCTGTAATCTCAGCCCATCGTACTTGGGCTCTACAGCACACTTTCCTATTTTCTCTATAATATCCTCCCCCGAAGTCATTCTTTCCGCCCTCGCCATCAGAATTGGTGAACCCACTTTCGGCTTTATATCTGTCAACCCTGCAATACCTTTTACTTTAACCGTTTCCGCAATAAACCCCAAATCCGGCCTTACGTTATAAGCTTTTTCTATTTCAGGTCTATATCGCTTGGATTCGTCTAACATCCATGACAAAGCATCCAACATTGTCATATCCGAAAAACCCAATCTCAATTTCCCTATCGGAATACGTACCACATAACGGCAGGATAAAGAATCCAAATCCTTTATTAAATCACTTAAAAGTTTTATCTTAACTTCCTGTGACCCGGACCCTGATGCTGTGGCTATCTTATGTAAAACCTCATAAACTTCCACTACGCTCAATTTTTTTTTATTAACTTTTCTCTTATTAATTATCTCTTTTAACTTCTCAATAGTGATTCCCAAGTCGCCTGTTTTCTTAAAATGTGTTGTGACTTCTTCTCTTTTGACGTTCAATCCTTCGGCAATAGCTCTAATTATCATTTTATCGGCTAACCCGAATTCGACTGCTTCATAAAGAGGCGCAACTCTACCCTGCAAAAGGTAACAGATTTTGCCTATTTCCGTAAGTTTTGCTTCTTTAAATAAATCTGCCAGAATAATTGTTATCTTATTTCTTAAAGTAGTTTCCGCCAGTTTCCGGAAAAATTCCGCAAATTTCCTGAACGTCATATTATCTTATTATTTTAAAAGGTATTTAGCCGCTTTCGTCTTGCCTTCTTTATGAATAATTCCCTTCTTAATAAGATCATGAAGATCCCGCAGTATTGTATCTTCCGAAATTTTGGGAAATAAGTCTGCAAATCCGGCATTACTTAAATATCCTACTCTTTGAATATATTCCATTATGGCAATCTGTCTTTCTGATAAAAACACCTGCTGTCCGCCCAGTTTCTCTTTCAGGTGAAGATCAGTAGAAAGTCTTTGCACTTTTTCCTTAATCCGGGTCAGTTCTATTGATAATCCTAAGGTAAAATACTCCAGCCACCTGGTTAATTCTCCCTCAGACGCTGTTCTTAATGATTCATAATAGTGTGCCGCATCTTTATCAAAATATTCTTCCAGAGAGAAAAACTTCTTGATATTATAATTTTCCAGAAAAAGAACTAAGGTCGCCACCGCTCTGGCCATTCTGCCGTTACCGTCAATAAAAGGATGAATTCTAACCAGCTCATAGTGGGTAATACCTGCTTTCATAACCGGATGTAATTCTTCTTTATCTGTCTTATCACACCATTCAACAAAATCACCCATCAGGTATAATACCTCAATTGCCGGTGGCGGCCGGAAGGTAATCTCCCCTGTTACCGTATTTTTAACCACCACCTGGGTTTTGCGGTAAACACCGCATTGTTCGGATGGAATTATCTTTTCCACCGTTAAAGCATGAATTTTCTTTATTACCTCCTCGGTTATTTTTCCGCCCGCCTCATCTTTACCCACATAATCAAGATAATTTAATACATTGCGGTAATTGATTACTTCCTGTATATCCCGGTCTTTGGCCACTACCGGATTCCCTTTAATCACCTGCTCCGCCTCTGTCAGATTCAACTCATTTCCTTCAATATGGGTTCCGTGATGAACCGTTCTGATAATCGCTTCTTCCCGGAACTTCTTTTCATAGGCGGGCACAAGCGGCGCATTATCAATTACCTCCCGACATGCCTCCACAATCCCGATATTTTTCAAAATTTTATTGGTTATCGAATACTTCGGCGTATACATAACAGTTTTAATTATCGCACAATTCCCGCGCTATTCAATACAACAATCCCTGTGATAATATTGGCATATTATGTCGTTTGTAGCATTTGCCTGGATCGCTTCGATATTATTCGGTCTTGTTGCTATCATCGGAAAACTTACTTCAAAATACGCTATTCAAAATATCTGGTTATTTAATTTCTTCTGGAATTTATTTTCCCTGTGTATTACTGCTCTTCTGGCCTTATTAAACCATGTAGGATTACCCAATACCTGGGAAAATATACTTTTTGCCTCGTTTTTTTATAGTTTATTTGGATTATTGTATATAATCGGACTATCAAAACTTGATATATCTGTATTTTCTCCTCTATTTAATTTCCGTACTGCATTCGGCGTTATTCTTGGTATTGCAATTCTTGGCGAAAAACTTAGTTTTTTTCAGTTGGGATTAGTAGGAATAATACTCATCGCAGGTATGTTTGTAAGTATAGAAGAAAAATTTACACTAAAATCCTTTTTTACATTTGGAATCGGAATCGCCATTGCCTCCACTTTCTTCTACTCAATAAGTAATATTTTTATAAATAAATCACTAATTAATAATGGCTATTGGGAAGTAAATCTGTTCGTCGCTTTATTTACCCAATTATTCCTTCTGACAACCGCACCGCTGTTCATCAAAGATCTAAAAAAGTTGACTTTTAATAGTGTCAGTTCAACATTTGCTATGTCTCTCGCTTTAGCTTTAGGGACTATCGCTGCAAATAAAGCTTATGCGGAAAATGTTAGTATCTCTACAACAATTACAGCTTTACCCGTATCAATGATTATGGCTTTTCTCTTCTCAATATTTGCTCCCCAACTCCTTGAGAAACATACCCTTAAAGTTTACGCCATTCGCTTCACTGCTGCCGCTGTCATGATTATTTCCGCTCTAAAACTCTCCTAATAACATGAAGAAAAATGCCGGCTGGTTATGGATAAATAAAATGGGTCAGGCTTGGATTGATAAAAATCCAAAATCTATCCCTCCGCTTTTCGCCGAAAAATTCCAATACTACGAAACTCCGTTCGAAAAGCCTCTGACTTCTAAAAAAGAACTGATAAATCTTTGGCAGGATGTGCCTGAATCCCAAAAGGATGTCTTGTTTGATTTTGAAATTATTTCAGAGAAAAATAATCAGTATATTGCTCACTGGTATGCATCATTTATTCGGAAATCTACTGGGAAAAAAACGTATCTCGATGGAATTTTCCTAGTCGCTTTAAACCAAAAAGGATTATGCACCCTCTTCAAGCAATGGTGGGTTAATAATGAAAATAAATAATATGAACATATATCTCTTGTTTGCTCTTTTGGGCGGTGTTTTAAGCGGTCTAACGGAAACGATTAACAAAAATATTACCGAAAAAAAGTATTCAGTCTTTTCCTATTCCCTGCTCCAATGGGGAGGTAATTTATTATTCTATTTGCTTTTGTTTTTCATAAATAAAGAAGTATTTCCATCATCACTCTCATCTTATTTTTCCTTATTGATAGTGGTATTATTTGCTTTTATTGGCAATATTTTCATTATTAAAGCTTATAAAACCGAAGATGTCTCAAATATCAATATAATTTGGCGGATAAGCCTGGTAGTCAACTTTCTGAATGGGTATTTATTGCTTTCGGAAAGGATTTCCTATCTAAATTTATTGGGGATTTTCCTTATTCTCCTGGGTATTATTGTTATTTTTTATAATGGAAAATCCCTTCATCTGTCATCGGGATTTATTTTTGCCTTATCAGGAGGAATATGTTTTGGAATGGTAGCTTATTTAAATAAAATTACTCTCTCTAATTTCTCTCCTGTTGCCTTCCTAGTTGCAGCCAATATTGCCGGTACAACATTGTCTCTTTTTATGCCCAAAGCGCTGCCTGATATGCTTCCGATTTTGCGGAAATACTCCTGGAAAATATTATTATCCAGGTTCACTTCTTTTATTGCTTATCTTCTTTTTATCTATGCCATTGCCAGAGAAAAAATATCGGTAGTTAATACTAATTATGAAACGTTGTCTCTGCTCTCTGTTGTTATTTTAGGTATATTTTTTTTGAAGGAAAAAAGTAATTTTCAGCAAAAATTAGCAGGCTCTCTGTTCTGCACGCTCGGCATTATTCTTCTGAATTTCTTTTAAGGTTTATTTGAACGGATTCACAGCCTCAATTCCGGGGATTTTGGAGAAATCTTTGGTATTTATAGTCAATATTCGATTAATACCGTTATCAAGCATTGTTGCCGCCAGATAATAATCAAAAATATCTGAAGGGTCTGAGGAATTCGAAAGTATTTCAAAAAATATTGAGTGTGTTTTATTTATTGGAGTAATAATATAGATATCTAATTCATCTAATAATCCTTTGATGTTATATATCACCTCTTCAATAGGACTTTTATATCCTTTAACAAAAGCATGCACAGTTTCTATAATATTCTGTTGAGCCACAATAATCTGAATTTTGCCTTCTTTTCCTAATTCAAACAGATGATAAACATCATGATAGCGGCTTGAAGACTTATCCAAACCATAAATCAGAAGATTACTGTCAAAAACCCATTTTCCGTTTAAGGTGTTCTTCATAAAGATCTGCTCTATGTTTATAAGGTACTTTTATACCAATGCTAAATGCACCCAAAAATCTTAATGGGTCTTTATTTTGTTTAATATTTCTGGTTCTTATAGTTTTACCAAGACGAGTCTCAAGACTTTCTCTTATAACCTTGCTTAAAGTTGTTTTTTCATTCACCGCTGTAATTTTTGCTTCACGCAGAATATCTTCAGGAAGCATAATAGTAGTTTTCACCATATCTGCCATAATATAACCATACTACCATAAAACCATAAATATGTCAATCAAAATATCAATTTTTCATCATCTGTGGAATTTGATCGATTCTCTTCTTTGTACCCTCGGCTTTATCCTTCTAAACTGCTTTTAACGGATATGCTATTATTTCCCTATGATTTTTATTTATCTGGTAGCACTTCTCGCCGGCACTCTTTGGGGCATCACCGAGTCAATTAATAAAAACATCACCGAGAAAAAGTATTCTGCTTTTTCTTATTTTTTGCTCCAAATTGGTCTTAATTTAATCCTTTATACTGGTCCTTTTATATTATACGGATCGTTTGTCAAAGAACCAATTGCTTATTTTTATTTGTTTACCCCGACTCTCTTTATATTTTTAGGAAATCTGTTTCTCATAAAGGCTTACAAAACTGAAGATATCTCGAATATTAATATTCTTTCCCGGTCTAGTCTGATAATTGTTTTTCTAAGTGGAATATTATTTCTTCATGAAAAAATAACTTATTTAAATACTATTGGCATTTTGAGTATAATTTCAGGCATTTTAGTTATTTTCTATGAAGGAAAAAAGCTTAATCCATCCACAGGTTTCTACTTAGCTCTGGCAAGTGGAATTCTCATGGGAGCTCTTGCTTATTTTCGAAAGCTTGCGCTTTTTTACTTCAATCCGATAACCGTTGTCTTTCTAAGCCAGCTATCTCTTGTCATTATTCTCCTGTTAATACCTCAGTCTTACCAGGATCTAAAACCAATATTTACCAAATATAAAAAGAAGATAATTCTTTCCCGCTTTACTGCTGTAACGGGTTTTTATCTTATTAATTGGGCTTTCGCGAAAGGAAATATCTCCATTGCCAACACCAATTACGAAACGGCATTTCTTCTTTCAACATCTTTTATGGGAATTACGTTTATGGGTGAAAGGAAACATATCGCTAAGAAGCTCATCGGCTCACTTCTTTGTATATTTGGAATAATCCTTCTGAATTTCTTATAATCACCCCAGAATCAGCTTCTTCATTGTCCGGGGGATCTGATCGGCCGTTTGACTTTGTAGTCAGTATTGACTACAATATAACCATGGATATATTTAGCCTCACTAAATCAAAAACCAGACGCAAAATTCTTGAGCAGTTTCTTTCCCGTCCGGATCAAGATTATTACTTGCACCAGTTAAAAAGAAAATTGTCCGTGAGCGTTGGAAATATCAGAAGGGAGCTTATTGCTCTAACAAAGATTGGTTTATTCCAAAGTTATCGAAAAGGAAGACTGGTCTATTATAAAATAAATCAGCAATCAGTTTTGTTTAATACGCTAAAAACCTTTATGAAAAAAACAACTATTGATATGTCTGAAAACATTGTCCAAAAAGGATTTTCATGGGTAACAAAATCCTCTCCTTTCCAAACATCCCCTGATTTATATTGCCAAACACGTGATGTTTTTCAAGTTCGTCTGCAGACTTTTTCGCAACATCTTGAACAAAAGTTGGGAATCGTAGCATATCTGGTAACTGCTTTGGCCGGAGAAATCGGTAATAATTCCTTCGATCATAACTTGGGTCAATGGCCGGATATTCCTGGAATATTTTTTGCTCATGATGATAATCAAAAAATTATTGTTCTTGCTGATCGCGGACAGGGAATATTAAAAACTATCAGAAATGTCATTCCTCAAGTATCCGCTGATCGTCATGCATTGAAAATCGCCTTTACTCAGGTTATTTCAGGTAGATTTGCTGAAAAAAGAGGCAACGGACTGAAATTTGTCACTCAAGTATTAAAAGATAAGAAATGGCGACTGCGCTTTGATTCAGGTAAAGCATCTTTAGAGATTTTTCCTAACCAGAAGATGAAAATTATTGAGAAAAAAAGTGTAATTAAAGGCTGTATTGCTGTGCTAGAATACTGATATGATTATCAAACTGTATAAATTTGGCGATTTGCTTATCTCCAGACCGGCCGGCCGTGAAGCCTATCTTTCGGCCAAAGCTTATTTATTTACTAAAACTCCTCAAATTATCGAATTTGATTTTGAACAGGTAAAAGTTCTTACTCCTTCTTGGATAGATGAATTTATTACTCTTCTGAAAAAGGAATATCCGCAGGTGAAAATTGAATTCCATAAGTCAAATAATCCAACTGTCATTTCTAGTCTAAAAGTAATCTCTTCATCGTCATAGGGATTTGGTCAGCCAGGTCCGAAGCATTAAACCATAAACCCATTTTTTTATATAACTCCTCACCTGCTTGTTTATTTATATATGATGCCGTTATTGCCGATACAAAAGCATCATTTTTGCAATATAATGCCGCGACCAACCCTGCCAAAACATCTCCTGTTCCTCCCTTCGTCATTCCCGCGTTCCCTCCGGCAATTTCTTCTATCTTATCTTTTGATGCTACAATATCCTCTTTCCCTTTCAATAAAATTATGCAATTATATTTATCAGCGAAATATTTAATATCTTCTTTTGAATTTTGCTTGCCCGTCGAAGCCTTGGCGAAGGAGGGAATTTTGGCTTTTAATAAATCAAGCTCCTTCTTATGCGGCGTCAGAATTGAATTCTCAGGAATATCTTCCGGATCAATCATCTGCAATGCTCCCGCGTCAATCGTCCACTTTTTCTTCGGATATTTTTGCAACAGATATTTTGTTAAATAATAAGTCTGCATCCCCTCATCTTTTAATTTTAAAATATCTTCTAATTTTTGAATTTTAAGTTGTAGTTTTAAGTTTTGCCTGCCCGCCGAAGCCTCGGCGGAGGCGGGAGTTTTGAGTTTTGAGTTTTCGGCCCTTAACATACCAGGGCCGATTAATATACAGTCATCTTCCTCAATATAACTTTCAATTTCTGACCTCGAAACCACTATTCCATCCCTAAATTCCTCCTTTAACCCTTGAACAATTTTGTTATTCTCTTCAATTGATGAATAATGCACCAAATCAACTATCCTGCTCGCCACTTTCAACGCCCATAAAGAGGCGGCATGAAAAAGATGCGATCCTCCGATAATCAGTAACCTCCCGTTCTTTCCCTTATGCGAATCGTTAGCAGGAATATATAATTTCTTAATAATTTCTTCTATTTTTTTATTTTTCATTTTTGTCAATTGTCAAACGTTAAATGTCAATTGTTCTCAATCCAATTCTATCACTTTCGCCTCTTTGTAATATCTTTCAGGAATAAGATGTCTGTCTGTTACCGTCACAATACTTTGCTGATTTCCGATCATCCCGAAAATTATCTCCCGGTGTTCATGATCCAGTTCGGAAAAAATGTCATCAAGAAGCAGTACCGGTTCTTCACTGGTTTTGCTTTCAATAAATGCCAGTTCTGCTAGTTTTAGCCACAAAACAGCCAATCGCTGCTCCCCCCTGCTCCCGTAATTTGAAAGATCAAAATATTCTTCATTCTTCTTGATTCTGAAAATCATGTCGTCCCTCTGCGGTCCAATCAAAGTCACTGAAGCTCCTATCTCTGCTTCCCTGTATTGATCGAGTCGCGTTATGGAAATAATGCTTTTATCATAAAATACCTGGTATTTGACCCCTAAATCCTCCATTTGCGGTAATTTGAAATCATTTATAAAATTAATATATTCCTCCCTAATTTTAGTTATATAATTGCCCTGTCTTATTAATAACTGATCCCAAAATAGCAACTGATGTCTGTGGGCTTTATTTTCTTTGATATATTCAAGTAGTCTGTTTCTCTGTCTTAAAGCCCGTTCATAAGATAAAATTGTCCGCCTGTATTCCCGGTCAACCTGTACTAAAACGCTGTCCAGATAATGTCGTCTCAAAGACGGTGAATCTGTCACCAATTCCATATGCTCAGGCCAAAACAGCACACTTTTTAGGGTTCCTATAAAATCAAGGCTTCGTCTGCTTACATCATTAACCGTGAATTTTTTAAGAGGAGTTTTAATTCCCATCACCTCACCTGTAGTTAAAACCATTTCCAGAACGATATTTTCTCCCTCCGCTTTCAGTTCTCCTTTGATCCTGGCCAACTCTTCTCCGAAAGTTATAACCTGTACATCCTGCCCGGCCCGGTTACTTTTTCCGATGGATAAAAAATAAATCGCTTCAATTAAGTTAGTCTTGCCGGAGGTATTTTTACCTATAATTATTGTTGTATTAAGGGAAAAGGTAAATTTCCTTTTTAAGTGATTGCGGAAATTTGAAAGACTTAGACTTGATATTGTCATTAAGAAGAAATTACTGTTCCTTTAAAATCCCGCCCTTCCAATAACGAGTTCAAATTTTCCAGATTTTTTCCGATTATATAAACAGTACAATTAAGTTTTTTCGCCATTTTAGTCGCCACTGGGTCAAAAGGAACGTTTACTCCCGGACTCCATTTCTTATCAATCAGTTTTTCGTAGCCTTGCCAATTTATTTTTTTTATAAATATGGCATTATTATGTTTTTTTGGATCTTTATTATAAACCCACTCTATATTTGACATATTTATAAGAGCCGAAGCCTTGTAATCCCGCACCAGTAACATCGCATCATAATCAGTCGAGCACCCTGGTTTCCAGCCGGCAGCAATAACCAGCGGTTCTTTTAAACTTTCAATTTTCTTCTCGTAGTTAAGGATTACTCGCGGATGGGCTATGTCTTTAAAAATTGTTCTGATGAAATGGGCGTTTAAATGTGTTGCATGGATTCCCAAAAAGTCTAAATCCCAATCACTGATTTCTCCGGTTATCTTCTTGGCTGCCTTAATATAATGTCGTGCCGTTGCTCCTCCTCCGACGACAACAAAAAATCGCCATCCTTCGTCGATTTTTTTACGGATAAAATTATTTAATTGGGAAATGTATGCGGTATCAATTCCTCCATTTGGCACAACCAACGATCCACCCAACGAAATCACAATCGGTCTGGATTTATCCATTCAGAAGCCCATTATAGCAGATTACAGTTCAAAATTAACTCTGACCGGCAACTTCAATTTTTGGAGCCGTCCATTCTTTCCATTTATCAGGCGGAACAACAAGATCCCAAGGTCTTTCAGAATCATCTTTAACAAGTCCAAAAGGACCCCAACCCGCTATTGCCGGATATACAATTCCTTTAGTATCTCCGGGTTTTATCTCTCTCATGCCAAAACGCGCAATAGCAACACCCAAAGACGTATCTATCTGGGCTAGCATTTCAGTGATATTTTTTATACTATTCTTTTCAGTCCCACACAAATCAACATGCATGGCAACAGGCATAGGTTGACCAATGGCCCAACTAAGTCTCACTAAACATTTATCTGCTAGTCCGTTTCCTACTATCTGATTGGCTATCCATCTAGCCAGATATGCCCCTGTAACATCAACTTTTGAAGGATCCTTACCATGAAATGCTCCACCACCTACCGGAATTTCCGGTCCGTATGCATCAACTACAATCTTACGACCGGTTAATCCTGTATCTCCTCTTGGTCCTCCGATTACAAATTTTCCAGTACCATTGACTATTGCCTCATCAAAATTAAAATTTAATTTATACTTATGAAGAACACTCATTACCGTATCTCTTATTAGTTCTCTCAACTGTCCATTTTCAATACTATCGCTATGAGACACAGCCAAAACAAGTTTCTCTAAAGCCACCGGTTTACCGTCTTTATACGAAACCTCAACCAATGATTTCATATCCGGTTTAATGACCTCAGATAAACTACTTTCTCGTAAAGCATTAATGGCAAGTAATAAATCTCTTGAAAGAGCATGTGGAAGTGGTAACCTCTGATCCTCTTCTTCAGAAAATCTTGGATTTCTTATTGCAAAACCTATTGTTTCACTCTGATCTCCTGCTCCTAGCCTGCTTGGATCGCTTTCAACAACTCCTTGTGCTATATCTGGTGACTGTAAAGCGTATTGTTTCCGAATAATCAATTCGTCTGGATCGTAACCATGAGCTTTCGTCCAACCTAAACCGCCAACATATCCTCTTACCAATCTCTCATAATCAGCTTGAGTCATATCATGTCCGGAAGTTATCTCACCGTATAATGAAACTTCACCGGATGAAGACAATATTGTTTCTGCTGCAACATGAGCTAGAGGATCATTAATAAGATGCTCTTGTAATACTAACGCGCTAATTCCATCCGCCATCTTGTCAGGATGAGCTTTTGAAACAAATTCTGAAGTTCTGAAATTTACAGCTAACCTTCCAAGATTACTTTCAATAGTAACAACAGCCATTATTACGATCCTTTCAAATAATTTTTTATTAATTTAATTTGGCAGTTTTTCAGATTTTTCGCGTGAAAGGTGAAGTCTTGAGGAGGATAACCTATTTATAAATGTTATAGGGGATAAAAATCAAGATATCAAACTGAGTCACTTTTGGCATTTGGAACAGAAATAGGTTCCCCGTCCGCCCATCCGGATCTTTTTAACCATACTTCCGCAGTTATTTAAACATTTCTCCCCTTCTCTTCCGTATACCAGAAAATGTTCCTGCATCTCTCCCTGTTCTCCATAGGCATCAAGGTAATTATTGTCTGAAGCTCCTCCCCACTTTATCCCCTTTCTTAATGATTTTTTCAAACGCACCAACAGCCGTTCGCTAGCTTCCTCAGTTAATTGATTAGCCGGGATTTTCGGATTTAGACCTGCTTCAAAAAGAGCCTCACAGACATAAATATTGCCTACCCCTCCCAATTTCTCCTGATCCATTAATAATAATTTTATTGGTTTTTTTGATAACTTAAGAATTTTATAAAAATCACCACTATTAATTCTCGTCGGATCGGGACCTAACTTATTTATAATTTCCTCAAAATCTCTCTTTTTTACTACTCTCATCCACCCAAACCTTCTCACATCATTAAAAAATAATCCACTCCCGTCAGTAAAATTAATGATAACTCTTGTATATTTATTAGGTAAATTTTCTTTTTTGTTATTTGAATTTTGTAATTTGAATTTTTTGTAAATAAGCTGCCCCGTCATCTTCAAATGAACAGCCAATAATAATCCTTTATCAGTATCCATCACCAGCATTTTCGCAAATCTTCTTAAACCGGAAATATTCGCTCCAATCAATAATTTCTCGTCTCCCGTAAAAGATTTTCTTTGGAAAATTTGTATATCCTTAATCTTTAAACCGGAAATTAATTGAGAAAGTTGTAAGCGGATTGTTTCAACTTCTGGTAATTCAGGCATGTCTTTCTACAAATTGAAGCATTTCTTTTTTAAACCGTTCTTTTGAAAATTTTTGGGCATTTTTAATGCAATCTTCCTCTAAAATTTTTGTCTTCTCCAGCTTTTTTATCGCAGTGACTAAACTATCAACTGATAATTCATCAAAAAATATTCCTGTCTTTCCTTCAATCACACTTTCCAAAACTCCGCCTTGCCTGAAGGCAATAACCGGCTTTCCAAATATTTGAGCTTCAATCGGCATAATCCCGAAATCTTCAAATTCTGATGGGTAGATTAGTACTCTGCAATTTTCATATAAATCTTTCAGTTCGTCATCACCTACTTCTCCAACAAACTGAACTGTCGGACCAGCCATTGACTTTAACTCTCTGTCATATCCGGCAAACCCCTTACCGAAAATCTTTAAATTAAATTTCATTTCATTTGCTGCCGCAATCGCCAGATCAATATGTTTCGCCCTCGCTAGCCTCCCCCCTGCCAAATAATAATTTTTATTTTTGTTATTTGTTATTTGTTTTTTGTTATTTTTGATTTTATCTACCATCTCCACCGGCGGATAAATAACGCTTGCCTCCCGCCTGTAAAACTTTTTAATCCGTTTTCTGATTTCATTAGAATTAGCAATAAAATAATCAACCCTCTGCGCCCCCTCGAAATCAGTTAGTCTCAATTTATGATTAATTAACTCTCCTGCCACTCTGCCAAAAAATGTTTTCCTCCAATTTCGCGCTGTCGGGTATCCGTATAAATATCTGGGTGGAGTATGACAGTAACAGATGTGTAATGCTCTTTGTTTGTTAATTAAATTGGGAATGTATGCTCCGGTAGCCGAAACGATTATTACTTCATATTTTGAAAAGTCCCAATTCTGAAAAATGAGTGGGAAAATCCGCATCGGGCTTATCATTTTTTCCTTAAATGGCAAATTCTGGAAAATAGAGGTAATTATTTTCCAATCCTTAAATCGCCGTTGGTGAGGCCCGAGGAATTCCGGTAAATAAACACTTGTATAAACAGGAGTTGTTGGCCAAATTTCATGTAAAGCCTCCAATACTCTCTCCGCGCCGCCGTATTCCTTTATATAGTCATGTACTAAAGCCACTTTCATAATTAAAACAAAGAAGTTTGTTCTGCCTTCTTTTGTTTTTCAGCTGCTTTTTTTTCCTCGCCTCGCCGTAGTCCCGATTTATTCTGGACGGAGGCGGGTTTATTGCTTTTTCCGCTTAATCGCGTAATCAAACTTCGAAATCCCAATTCTTCAAAAACCGCTCTGACATCCGGCCTGTCAAGACTAATAAGTTTTGTTGATGCTAAATCAAGATTAACCGGTGCATTTTTAACAATTTCTGCTAACTTATAAGACAGGTATGCTTTCTCTTTATCCCGGGTAAGCTTTTCTTTTAGTTTGGGCTCAATAAAATCAATATTTTTATAAATACCCTCCAAAGATCCGTATTTTTTTATTAAATTCTCGGCTGTTTTTGGTCCGATCCCGGCAACACCCGGATAATTATCTGACTGGTCTCCAATAAGAGCTTTATAATCAACAACCTGTGAAGGTAAAACACCGTACTTCTCAACTACTTCATTCTTACCGAATAATTTTGCCTCACTAATTCCTTTAACCGGCATATAAATTCTTATCCTCTCAGTAACTAATTGCAGCAAATCCCGGTCTCCGGTAACCACAATTACTTCGCTTTTTTCTCCTTTGACTACCTGTTCTGCTAGTGTTCCAATCACATCATCTGCCTCAAATCCCGCCAATTCATAAACCGCAATTCCCATTGTTTTTATTAAACTGTGCATTAAATCTACCTGGCTGACTAAGTTCTCTTCCATCTTCGGTCTTTGTACCTGATAGTCGGCAAAAAGTTTTTTTCTGAAAGTCGGTTCCCTTCTGTCAAAAGCAACCGCCAAATTCGTCGGTTTCAAATCATTAATTGTTTTTAGCAAAATTGAAATAAAACCATAGACTGCTCCGCTTGGTACGCCTTTACTGGTTGTTAAAGGAGGAAGAGCATGATATGCCCGGTATAAAATTGCATGGCCGTCGATCAAAACCAATCTCAGCATGGGGATAATTTTAAAACGCTGACGTTACTATAGCTTTAGCAGGTTTCGAACCCATCAGTTTTTCAAATTCCTCACCCTCCAAAGTTTCTTTCTTAATGAGTTCATTGGCAATTAAATCCAGTTTCTCTCTCATTTTTTTCAATATAGTTAAAGCTTGTTTATACCCTTTGTCCAGAATTTTCTTAACCTCACAGTCAATTTTACCCTGCATGTCGGGTGACACTTTGGTTTCCGTCATATACCTTCCGCCCCACTCCGTTACATCAATAGAAGGACCAAAGCTTATCGGTCCCAAATCGCTCATCCCGAATTCAACAACCATATCTCTGGCAAGTATGGTCGCCTTGTCTATATCATTGGCCGCCCCCGTCGTCATCTCTGAAAAAATTAGTGATTCAGCCGCTCTGCCTCCCATCATAGAAGCAATTTCCTCCAGTAAATGAGTCTTGGTTTCGTGAATTCTGTCCCTCTGTGGCGGTATCATAGTAAATCCTAAAGCCATACCCCGGGATACAATGGAAATGCGGTGAACCGGATCCATATTAGGTAGAGCGAATGTTACAACCGCATGCCCGGCCTCATGATAAGCTGTCATCTTCCGATCCAAATCGCTCTGCAGTCTCTTTTTCTCCGGCCCCAGCTTTACTTTGGTAGCTGACTCTTCAATATCCTCAAATTCGATAATTGTTTTGTTTTTCCTGGCAGCCAGAATAGCCGCCTCATTAAGCATGTTTTCGATATCTGCTCCGGAAAAACCAACCGTCCGCTTGGAAACCTTATCCCAATCTATCTCATTAACCATCGGTTTTCCTTGGGAATGTATCTTCAAAATAGCCTTCCTTCCTTCCATATCAGGCAAATCAAGAACAACCCGCCGGTCAAACCTTCCCGGTCTAAGAAGTGCCGGGTCAAGTAAATCTCCGCGGTTGGTTGCCGCCACTATCACCACATGTTCATTAGGAGTAAATCCATCCATTTCCACCAAAATTTGATTGAGAGTTTGTTCTCTTTCATCATGTCCCCCCATCACTCCAATTGACCTCATGCGGCCGATGGCATCAACCTCATCAATAAAAATAATCGATGGTGAATTCTTCTTGGCAGTATTAAATAAGTCCCTAACCCTGCTAGCACCAACTCCTACCAGCATTTCCATAAACTCGCTGCCTGCCATGGAAAAAAACGGTACTCCCGCCTCCCCGGCCAAAGCCCGGGCTAACAGAGTTTTGCCCGTTCCGGATGGTCCGACCAAAATCACTCCTTTAGGAGTTCTCGCCCCCAGTGCTCTGTATTTTTGCGGATTTTTCAAAAAATCAACCACTTCTTCTAACTCCTGTTTAGCCTCATCAACTCCGGCCACATCCTTAAAAGTCACCTTGGGAGTATCTTTGGAAAAAAGTTTAGCCCTTGATTGTCCGAAGGAAAATATCGAATCTTGCGCTCCCCTTGCTTGTCTGATTAAAAAAAGGAAAAATCCGACCATCAATAAGAGCGGTAAGACATTGGACAAGATATTAAACCAAACTGCTCCTCCTGTGGTATCTTTAATATCAATTTCTACGCTTTTAGGATCAATTCCCGCGTCACTTAGAATCTTATAAAAGGAATCCTGGCTTTCTTTGATTGATGAATAAACCTTATCGTCTTTATATGTTGCCAAAAGTTTATCTTCAATTACCTCAATTTTCTTTACTTCCCCCTGTTTAACATCGTTAATCAAAATGGACAAAGGTTTCTCGGGAAACAGATTTGAAATATCTCTGGCCGACATCATGATAAAAAGAAGTATCAAAAAGATTATTGACCACAGAAAAATATTTTTCGGAGTCAGGTTTAGCCGGAATTCAAAAATCTTCTTTGCTTTCTTGCTCTTATGATTTTTGCTGCTATTGGAATTTATCATAATTACCTGATTAACGTTCCTTCGGGAATTTTATTATCAACGGGAATTATAAATGCAGAGTGGTTCTCATCAGCGCATAAAATCATTCCCGCACTCTTATTTCCCATCAGTTTCTTCCCCTCCAAATTTGCCAAAAATATGAATTTTTTGCCCCGTAATTTTTCAGGTTTGTACCATCGGGCAATACCCGAAATAATTTGCCTAACTCCGTAATCGTAGCCCAAGTCCACTTTAAGTCGAAGAAGGTTAATTGATCCTTCGATCGCGGAAGCACTAATCACTTTCCCTACTCTTAAATCCATCTTCTGGAAGTCAGACAAACTGATTTCATCCTTTTTCATGAGCTTAAATTATACTTCATCTACACCTCCCGAACAACCAAACATTATTACTTCCTCAGCCTCAAAAATTCCTGGGGTGTAACAATCATTACTTTTTCTATTTTCCCCTTTAATACCAGTAAATCTTTATCAGCAGTAACTAAATATACAGGACTATCTTTATAAATTGAAACTGCGATTGATAACAGTTCGTTATCATCAGGATCCCGGCATAAATTAATTTTTTCTGTTATGGAAGTAATATTACCAAATGTTAGAAGAGTTTTCAGAAATATCTTAACATCATCATTAGTAACCGCCCGCTTTCTTATCCTTTTATAAGTAAGCGTCCTTTTTAATTCTGTAATTAGTTTTAGACTGAAAAATAAATCTAGTTTACCCTCAACTGCTCTCCTTATTACTAATCCGTCACTGCTATCGGGTTTAAGAAGTGCTCGTATCAAAACATTCGTGTCAACGACCATTCTTGGCATACTTTATCGCTTCTTCAATATCTTTATTAAGTTCTTTATCTGATACATTTTTATTTATAATCCTCATTTTTTCCCATACTTTTTCCATCTGCAGCCTAATTACTTCTTTTTCCAAGCTAGACAACCTTTTATATTCACTATATGGCATCATAACAGCCTTAGGTTTACTATCCCGCACTACAATCAGAGGTTCATTATTATCGTTGAGTTTGTCCAAAACAGATTTAATATTTCTCTGCAATTCAGTTGTACTGACAATATTTGTATCCATACTCTAATCATACTACCATACATACTGTAATCTGTCAATATTTACCTCCAATCGTAAAAACTCAAATACGACGACTGGCTAAATTAATATTCGAAGAAAGAGTATTTATTAGTCAACCCCACAGCTTCCCTGACTTCCACCATTGTTGTGCTTGCCACTTCCCTGGCTCTCTCCGACCCCTCCATGAGGATTTTTCTCACCTTTTGCGGATTGGATTTTAACTCTTGGTATCTCTCTCGTGCCGGAGCAAAATATTTAATCAATGTCTTTAACAGAAAATTTTTTACCTCTACATCCCCCACTTTCCCCACTCGATATAAACTTTTCAACTCTTCAACTCTTTTCTTTTTTCCGAAGAAGTCCAAATATGTAAATACCATGTTCCCCTCAATATGCCCAGGATCTATTGCGTGTTTTCTGGTCGGATCGGTATAAGTCGACATTACCTGTTTTTTAATAATCGCTTCGTCATCAAATATACTGATAATATTCCCCAACGATTTGCTCATCTTCCTCTTCCCATCTGTTCCCATAATAACTGCTACTTCTTTGGGAATATGTGATTCTGGTAATGGAAAAACTTTCTTTCTGTAGGTTTTATTAAAATTTTCGGCAATATCCCTGGTTATCTCCAAATGCTGCTTCTGATCCTGTCCCACAGGAACAATATCCGGTTTATAAATTAATATATCCGCCGCCATCAGAATCGGATAACAAAAAAGTCCCATGTTCATCTCTTCCTCGGTTAACCCCTTCTGCAGTTTATCCTTATAAGCATGAGCCCTTTTTATCAATCCCAATGGTGTCACATTATTGAGTATTGACTGTAATTCCGTATGCATAGGAACATCCGATTGTCTGAAAAAAGTGATATTTGACAATTCACCCAACAGAGCCAATTCATTTATAATCAAAATCTCAATATTCTTCTGTAATTCTTCTCTACTCTGAACTGTCGTTAACGCATGAATATCAGCCACAAACAAGAAACACTCATTATTCTTCGCCAGTTCTTTAAACTGCCTCACCGCCCCCAAATAATTACCTATGTGAAGACTTCCATCACCCGACGGTGTAATACCGGAAAGAATTCTTTTTCCTCCTTTAATAACTTTCCCTAAATCTTCTTTATCAGTTTCAATTTTTGTAAAATCAACGATTTTAATCCCTGGGATTTTTTTAAAATCGTCTGTTTTATACCGCAGTGTAATCAGTAAACTCCCGCTTCCTGCATTGATATACTCTTTCTCCAATATCTTTTTATCAAGATATATTGGTACTCCCTTAATAAAAACCGTTGCTGCTCCGCTCGGTACATGTGTAATCTTCTCGAATTCCTCCTCCGTTGCCATCCTCAAGTTTTTTACTCCCAAATATTTCTTTATTTTTTCATTATCCAGTTTAGTATCGCCCCTCTTTATAATGGCTACAAACTTATCATCCGTTTTCATCAGTAGTGTCGCTCCGGCATCATCCATTCTGTACCCCAGATATTCCTGGACTTTCTCCACGGAAATAAGCTGGGGATGCTCCAAAATCTGGTATTCTATCCCCAGCTCTTTTAACTCATTAAGATATTTTTTAACTGCTTCATCCATAATTTATTCCTTTCTTACATTATAATCAGTTTAACTTTTTTTTGAATATTTCTAACTAAATCTTCAATTTCTTCTAAACTTTTCTGCGGGTCTTTACTATTTTGATAAATCTCGGCAATCGCACTTCCTACAATTACTCCGTCTGCGCCTAAATCAATAATCTTCTTAGCATCCATTGCCGTTTTGATCCCGAATCCGCAATATATTTTTTTATCGGTTAAGTTTTTAATTTTAACTATCAAATCTTGAATCTCCCTTTCATTGCCTCTATCCCCTGTTACCCCTGAATGAGAAATGCCGTAAATAAAATCATTGGATTTATTAATTATTTTCTCCAGCCGCCCTTGGTCTGAATAAACAGTTGCAAATTGGATTATAGACAAATTGTATTTGTTAAAAATATCTGAAAAATTCTCTTGCTCCTCCAATGGCAAATCAGGAATTATTAGTCCATTTACTCCCGTATCATCTGCCATTTTCAAAAATCTCTCCACCCCCAACTTGAAAACAGGACCAAAGTAGCTTGTTAAGTATATTGGTTTAATTGTTTTTTCTCTGATTTTTTTTATTCCTGCTAAAACTGTCATAGGAGTAATACCATTCTCAAGTGCCTGCCTGCATGACTTTTGAAAAACAGGTCCGTCGCAAACCGGGTCGCTATATGGAATTCCTATTTCCAGAATATCCGACCCGGAACTAATAAGTCTCATAGCCAAATCTTCCGAAAATTCCGGACTTACATCCCCGTAATAAAAATGCGTCATTAATATTTTCTTAATATTCATAACTTTATAAACTTTATGAACTTTCTGCCTTGCAGCGCAGCTGCCATATCCTTATCTCCTCTTCCTGAAAAATTCAAAAGCACAATATCTTTTTTTCGGAATTTTCCCTTACTTCTGAATAAATATGCCATTGCATGACAGGTTTCAAAAGCCGGCATTAGTCCTTCTAGTTTTGTCGTTTTATAAAATGCCTCAATTACCTCCTGGTCAGTTGCAGTTTCCGCTTTTATTCTTCTGATAGAATAAAGATAGGCAATCTGCGGACTTCTTCCCGGATAATTAAGTCCCGCTGCCCTGCTCTCCGTCTTTCTGTCCATCCCAAACTCATCCTGTAAAACATAAGTTTTTGTTCCCTGAAATATTCCGACCGTACCCTTTGTTAATGCCGCCGACTCCGCCCCTTCAACAAAAATCAATTCTACCGGATCATCGATAAATGCTTGAAAAATTCCCATAGCATTACTCCCGCCTGAACCGCAGGCTATAATATGGCTAGGCAACTTTCCTTCTTTCTCAAAAATCTGCCGCCTTGCCTCATCACCGATTATCTTTTGGAAAAAAGCAACAATTGAAGGAAATGGATGTGGACCGACCGTCGATCCGATCAGGTAATGGCATGTTGTCAGATTCCTAATCCAATAAACAAGCGCTTCCGACACAGCATCTTTCAAGACTCCAAAACCTCTTTCGACCGGAACTACTTCCGCACCTAAAAGTTTTATTTTATCAGCATTCAATCTCTGTCTCTCAATATCCTTGACTCCCATAAAAACTTTACATTTTAATCCCGCCACAGTTGCCGCCATTGCTGTCGCCACTCCGTTCATCCCTGCCGCCGTTTCAGTAACAATTTCCTTCTTTCCTAAAAATTTCACCATTAATGCCTGGCCTAATGAATTATTAAGTTTGTGGGACCCTCCATTTAGCAAATCTTCCCGTTTAAAATAAACTCGCGAGCCGACTATCCTGGAAATATTTTCCGCTGAATACAAAGGCGTCGGCCTGCCCGCGTAATCCTCCACTAAGCTTATATAAGTTTTAAGAAATTCACGGTCTTCCTTAATTTTCGTAAATACTTCTCCCAGCTCTTCCAATGCCGAATAAAGCAATTCTGTCACAAACTGCCCTCCGAATTTACCGAAATAACCGTTTTTTACTTTTGTATCGATCTTTCTCATGATATTGATCTGACCATTCTGATAAATTTTTGAATTTTTAGCATGTCTTTTCGCCCGCCGCTTTCCACCCCCGAAGCCACATCAACTGCATACGGCTTAACTTTCTCGACAACCTTTTTGACATTTTCGGGATTTAATCCTCCGGCCAAAAATAATGAAAATTTCTCTGCAACTCTTCTCGCCTTTTCCACATCAATTCTTTCCCCGCTCCCCTGATTTCTCCTGTCTAAAAGATAAAAATCTGCTTTACTTTGTTTCATTTCTAATAAAAGTTTATCCACATCAAAGTCTCTTTCCACCGGAAAAACTTTAATTATTTTTGTCTTTAACCTCCTGTATATTTCTGGCTCTTCTTCTCCATGTAACTGAACTAAATCCAATTTTAAAAAATCAGTTATTTCAATGTCTTTCTCCTTCTCTTCATTCTGAAACACACCCGCAATCTCTACTTTCCTCCTGTCTATTTTTTTGATTATATTTTTAGCCACTTTTGGCTCAATGTATCGCTTTGAAGTCTTAACAAGATTAAATCCCAGAATATCAGCCCCATTCTTAATTGCCATTCCGGCCTCCGCCAAATCCTTTATTCCGCAAATCTTAATCAATGTCTTCATACACCCCTCAACTCCTTTAACATCGAAACCTTATCCTTTGCCCGCATTAGCACTGTCCCGATAAGCACTCCCTTTGCTCCGGCTTTTAAATAATTTTTCACATCTTCCTTATCTCTTACTCCGGAAAACGCCAGGGCAATTACTTTTTGAGGAATTTTTCTAATCAATGAAATTGCCTTTTTTCTGTCAACCGACAAATCCCTTAAATTCCTGGCATTAACCGCCACCACCGGAAATTTTTCTCTTACTGCCATGTTAAGGTCAACTTCGTTATCAACTTCTACTATTGGAACAAGTCCCATTTTCAACGCACTGTCAAAAAGCACTACTAACTTCTCCTTAGATACATACATTACCAATAATAAAACAGCATCAGCACCATGCTCTTTAACATCAACTAGCTCTCTTTCATCCGAAATAAAATCTTTGCAAAGAATCGGCAAACTGCTCACTCTTTTTATTCTATCTATCATCCCCAAATCTCCTCCGAAATGCGTTTGTTCTGTCACTGCCGAAATCATATCCGCTCCCCCATCCGTATATTCTTTAGCAATTTCCTCCATCTCTTCCATCCCGCCCAATGCTCCTTCCGATGGTGATTTTATTTTTATCTCAGCCATAAGAATGAATTTCCTCACCTCTAATATTTTTTTAAATATGTTGATCATTTTGCATCCTCACTTTTTTACTAAACTCTATGAATTTATTAAGTTCTGCATATGCTAGTCCTTCGTCTATTGCTTTCTCGGCAAATTTAATTCCTTCGGCAATACTTCGACATCGTCCTCCAACATAAAGTGCAGCCGCGGAATTAAATAGAACAATTTTTCTCGCATCGCCAAAACTCCCCTCAAGTATCTCTGTTAATTTAACTTTACTCTCCTCAATGGAATTGACTCTTATATTGTTTGCATCCTTTCCTCTCAAACCGAATTCCTCTGGTTTTATGACAAATTTTTTAATTCTATTTCCTCTAATCTCAAATACTTGTGTCGGCTCATATATGCTAATCTCATCCATTCCCTCAAAAGAATGAACTACTAGAATATGCTCATTATCAAGTCTTTGCACGACCTTACTTAATATTTCCGCCGCCTCCCTGCTTCCGCTGCCGATAATCTGCCGCTTCACTCCTGCCGGATTAACCAGCGGCCCGAGCAAATTGAAAATTGTTTTTATTCTAAGCTCACGCCTCAAAAGTCCGATATTTTTGAAAATCGGATGGAAATTAGGCACAAACATAAAAGTGAAATTGGAGAAATTAAGGCTGTCTTCCACCTCTTTTGCCGTCAAATCAACTCTTGCTCCCATTGCTTCCAAAACATCAGCACTTCCGCTTTTTGACGAAATGTTGCGGTTGCCGTGTTTGGCCACTTTCACCCCGCAGGCTGCTGCCACAATCGCCGCTGCCGTTGAAATATTAAAAGTATTCTGGTTATCTCCACCGTTGCCGCAGGTATCAATCGCTAAATCATCTATCTTCACTTTCACCATTGCTTTTCTGATGATTTCAATAAATCCCAGAATTTCAGACACAGACTCCCCTTTCATCCTTAAAGCAGTCAACAGTGCCGCTTTTATACTCGCCTGTACGTCCTCGGAGAAAATTATTTCGGCAAGTATCGTGCTTTGAAGTTTTGTTAAATCTGTTCTGTTTATTAATTTTTCTAAAATTTCTTGTGCTTCCATGTTTTTTAGAACGTGATCCCGATTAATTCGGGACTATACGTTCAAAACTCTAAAAAATTCTTTAATATTTTTTTCCCGTCTTCCGTCCCCACCGACTCCGGATGAAACTGAATTCCAAAAATTGGTATTTGTTTATGTGCCACTCCCATCACAACACCATCATCCGTTTCTGCGGTAATTTCCAAAACATCAGGTATCGTTTCTTTCTCACCAACAAGCGAATGGTAGCGCATGCCCAATAGGGGGCTTTTAACTTCCTTAAAAATTCCGTCCCCGTTATGAGTAATTTTGCTTTTCTTTCCGTGTAATATCTTTCCGGCCCTAACAATCCTGCCCCCGTAATAATGGATAATTCCCTGATGTCCCAGACACACTCCCAATATTGGAATATTTTTATCAGGGCGTAATATCACTTCCCGGCAGACGCCGAAATAATGCTTATCGGATGGATCTCCCGGCCCCGGAGAAATTACGATATGGCTGTATTTTTTCTTTTCTATCTCTGTGTAAGTTATCTCATCATTGCGGAACACTTGCGGATTGCCGCCGAGTTCCCCTAAATACTGATAGAGGTTATAAGTGAAAGAATCGTAATTATTGATTATCAATGTTTTCATAAGGAAGCCCTCCTTAATGTCTCATCCATTCCATTTTGTTTATTGACTATCTCCTGAAATTCGCGATCTGGAACAGAATCAACCACAATTCCGCTACCAGTTTGCGTATAGGCATAATTTCGGCAAATCATCAGCGATCTTATAATTATTGCCAGCATCACCTCTCCGTTAAAAGAAAAATATCCAGCTACTCCTCCGTAAGGCCCGCGGCGCATCTCTTCAAGCTTGCTGATTATCTTCATTGCCTCAACTTTTGGCGCTCCAGTCAAAGTCCCCGCCGGAAAACAGGCAGCAATAGCATCAAAACAATTCCGCCGCCCTTGTAGCTCTCCTCTTATCTCGCTGTATAAATGTTGCACCTTGGAAAATTTCTTGACTGTCGAAAGTTTGTCTACCGTGATTGTCCCGAAGCGGGCCACCTTACCGACATCATTTCTGGCTAAATCAACTAGCATGAAATGTTCGGCCAATTCCTTTTCATCGCCAATGAGTCTTTCTCTTAACCTTTCATCTTCTTCCTGGTCTTTCCCCCTTTTTATGGTCCCGGCTAGTGTTCCGAAATGTTCAATCTTTCTTCCTTTGACTCTAATAAGTAGTTCCGGACTTGCCGAAATAATCTCCCTCATATCAAATTTCTGATAGATCATATATGGCGAAGGGTTCACCTGCCGTAATACTGCATAAATTCTCCTGTTATCACCATCGATTTGATAATCAGTTCTCTCTGATAGAACCACTTGAAAAATATTCCCTTTCTTAATTTCTTCCAAGGCATGTTCTACTTTAAATCGGTGTTCCTTCTCATCCGGATTTTTTATCGTTTTATATGAAAATCGTCCCAAATTTCCGTTTGTTTTATTTATTATTTTCATTATTTGGTCTAATCTGGAATTCCCGTAATGAAAGTAAGTACATCTCTTCCCCCTCTTATCGAACTTCAATCCATCAAAATATAATCCGAACTGAAAATCCGGAAATTCATGCTTTTCCGCTCTGTTAGCTGGCGGAAAACCAGGCTCAAAAAAGGCAGCCGCTTCATAAGAAAAATAGCCGACCAAGCCTCCACAGAAATCGCGGCCTGCGCTACTAAATCTGGAAAAAATCTTTAAATTTTCAAAAGGATTTGCGCTCTTAAATAGTCTGTTATTAACAATCAGTTCTCCATTTAAACCTGAAATTACGCATTCCGGTTCATAACCTACATAAGAGAAGCGGTTGTATTTGCCCTCTTCTCCTAATGATTCCAACAAAAATATATTTTTCGAATAAGGATAAAGCCGCTTAAATACTTCGAAAGCGGAAATGGATAAATCCACTTCCTTCTCTTGATAGGAGCCTAGCTTTATATTTTGAAAAATATTTTCCATAAAAAAACGCCCTCCTTTTCCCGAAAATAATATTCTGGGAATTCAAGGGCGAAATTACTTTCGCTGTGCCACCTTATTTCGTTAACCCATTAAAAAGTCCCCTCGCGGGGACACATATCCGAAATGAGTTAACCTCATTCATGACATGCTCCGCTTTCGCGACACATGTTACTGTCTTTTACGGTTTCGCCTCCGTACCTTATTAGGGTCAGCTCCGGCGTCCCATCCTTACGCCATCATCGCCTTTATCAATTTCCTCTTATCTTACCATATCTGTCAAGTTTTTGTGCCGGCAGTATATTCACTTAATAATTTAACATAAGAAAATTTTGTTTTCTGAATAAATTTCTCATCTGTAGTGATAAGTATAGTATCGTATTTTTTTGCCACAACAGCATAAATCATATCGTAAACTGAAGTTTTATACTTTTTTGCTAGATTTGACGCTTTTAAAAGATCAACTTTCTCTAACTGTTCAATTTTCAAATCAGTGTTATAAACTATGTTTATTCCCAACTCTATATACTTTTCTTCAACTTTAGATTTCGTGGATAATGTATTCGCAATTTCAAAATAAATTAACTGGGGAACAATAATCTCGTTTTGCTTTAACAAATGAGATTTTTGTAATAAAACAGCTTTTTCACTATCCTCTTCTTTCTCGATCCACTTAATTGCTACTGAAGCATCTACAACAATCATTGTTCGTATCTCATCTCAATTAGAGCCTTAGATAAGCTTTTACCTTTATTTTGTCTGCTGATTTCTCTTGCTATTTTATCGGCTTTTTTTAAAAATTTTTCTACATTAGTTATTCCCATAATATTTTTTCTTTTAGCTACGCTTTCTCTCACAATATCAGCAATACTTCGGCGCTTACGTGCGGCTTCCATCTTTAATTCCATATAAATATCTTCAGGAAATCTGATATTCGTAGTAATCCAATTCATTTGAGTATCATAATACAATAATACAATTGTATTGTCAAATTCTAAAATCTAAAACTCAACCTCTTCCATATCCATCGCTAAATAACTTTCTTTAAAAATCGCTTTTGCTTTTTTTAATTCTTTTATTAAGCTCGCCTCATTAAGAAATGGATTGTGATGAACCAACGCCAGTTTCTTCACTCCGGCTTCTCTGGCAATCAAACCAGCCCCTTCGGTCGTCACATGTCCGTCGGAAATCTGATCTTCCAATTTGAGATGTTTTGCCTCCTTTTCATCAGATGGTTCATGCTCATGCAGTAATAAATCAACTCCCCTGACAAATTCTACGCTCTCCCAAGTCGGTTCTCCGTCTGTAATATAAGTCATACTTTTACCATTTGAGAATTCCATTCTGAATCCTAAGCTTACTTCACCCCGATGATTCTGCTTACGGACTTTTGCTTTATAACCTTCTAAACGGTATGTTTCTTCAGTTACAGTTTTCCAACTGAAATTTTTATGCTTCTTCTCATAATCAATCGGAAAATGTTCCATCGCGACAAATTCCGAAAAAACTTGTCTGCCTGCTTTGGCAAATACTGTTACCCTTTTTTTCTCAAAGAGTTCAAAGGCTGCATAAAATCCGAAGGTATGATCCAAATGATAATGCGATAAAAAAATATGAATTTCATCAACTCCTCGTAACAAAACTTTTCCTTCTTTTTCGGCAAATCGGAAAAGTCCGCTTCCTGCATCTAGAACAATTAAAATACTCTTGTAATGAATTGCGTAGCATGCTGTCTGCCTGTTATAACTGGGAAAAAAGCCGTTGCTGCCTAATGGAATTATTTTCAATTTTTATCTCCTTTATAAGAAGTTTACCACTACCTCCCCGCCTTTCTCACAAAAACACGCCAGCTCATTAAAGTGACATAAACCCCATAGATAGACAATTGAATTGTATCCATTTTCTGTGTTAACCCGAATACAGACTTTATCATGTCTCCGGAAAATGTTGCTTTTGCCGGTATAAACGATAGTGTCGTTTCAGCAATTACCGGTAATAATCCAAACTCGGCAAACTCGGCAACACCCCGTGCTAATAATCCTGCGGCAAAAAGGATAAGAAGCAGGCTTGTTATTCTAAAAGCATAAAAAATCGGCAACCTCAAAGTTGCCGTAAATAGACCAAAAGATACCATCAAAGCACCCGCTGCACCTAACACAAAACCGCTGAAAATACGCTGTGGATTGGAGGATAAATAAATTGTCGACAAGAATAGGACAACCTCAATCCCCTCCCGAAAAACCGCTGTAAAAGTCAGCCAAAACAAACCCTTCTGCTCTTCACTTTCAACCGAAGAATTAATCTTCTGCAACAATCTGGTTTTATATCTGCAGAAGTAATTATGAAGGAAAAATACTGCCCAGGTAATAAAAAAGGCCGACGTCACCATCATGATACCCTCAATCAATTCCTCCGTTTTCCCACTGTAAATCTCTTGGACTTTAACTCCTACCAGACTGCCAATCGCCAGAAGAATAATGCTCACTCCCCCTCCCGCTAGCGTTGCCAGCCAGACTGATTTTACCCCTTTCTTTTGCTTTAATTTCACCAGAATACCCAAAATTGTAGCCACTATTAACGAAGCCTCAATTACTTCCCTGAAAGTGATTAAAAAAGCCGGCAACATATCAATAAATATCTATCTATACCTAATACCTTACCAGCTTTAAAAGGATTTTTCAATAAATGGACTAAAAGGGGGTTTCTGTAGTGATTTCATATCCGACAGTACCAAGGTCTTCCGGCTCCCCCCTTACTTAGATAAATGCAAAAATGCTTAGAATCAAAGAGCCAATAAGAAGCCTTTTATGCTTAAGCAGTCTTTGAAACATAAAAAGGAGTAATGGTGTTGTAATAACTATCAGATATCTGCTTGCTTCTTCCAAGAAAGGAGTTGGTCCGATAGAAAAAACTAATATTAAAGAAAGTATGGCCCAGACCTTGACCAATAATTGATCACCTGAATTTAAGAAATCATTTTTATATCTGATACAACTATAAAATACCGAGAAAAAAAGAATAATGTTAACCATTCCGGAAATAAGTATTTGAGGTTGCTTCCAAGAAATTGTCCGCAATATATCATTAATGAGTTGTACCGGCGTTAATGTTCCCCTACCGACAATCTGATTCATCGTTATTTGTCTGAAAATGCCCCCCCATCCCCAGTGAAAGAAATTAAATACCAGCATGAAAAGAGGAAATAGCATATAAAATACACTGCTTTGTACCAATAAAATATATTTTTTCCGCCTGAATAATAAAATTAAAAGCCCTATAAACATACTTATGCTGATCAATCGGACAATTGAGGCAAATCCAAGCAGAAGCGCACTGAATCGGTATTTTTTATTTATAATGAGGTAATAACTGATGATAAAAAGAGCAATTGTTATTGCTTCGGTACTGATTTTACTTGTTTGTTCAAATATGATGGGCGGGAAAACAGTAATCCAAAATGCATAAAAAGTGTTTTTTGTAAAGTGTACTGAAAACAAAAAAATTGTTAACAGGCTTAGAAATGATAAAAACAAGCCGGCTGTATTTTCACTTCCGGTTAAGAAGTTAAATATATAGATTAACAGCGGTAAACCGGGAAATAGTCTGCTATCGTCCTCAGAGATATTGCTTATAAATGATTCTGTTTTAAATGCCTTCGCATACCCGACATAGTTATCCTGCTGAATATTCGCAGTCTGGTAGTATTTATAAAAAAAGAGACAACCATGAAGAAGTATCGTCAACAATAAATAGAAATACAGTTTTTTTGCCTTAATCATAATTTTGGAAATAATCAGATTTTTAGATTTAATATTCTGATTTTCTTTTCTCGGCTCCAACTTTTTATCAGTCTTTCTCTTTTTAGCGCTTCTGATTTGGTCATGTACTTTTCAAGATGGACAATACTTTTTGCTTTAAATGATCTTGTATACTTACTGCCTTTACCGGTTTGATGATCTGAAAATCGTTTTTGTGGATTGTTGGAAACACCCGTATATAAGCTCCTATCCTTGCACAGCAGTATATAGACAAACCACATAATCTCTAATTATATAGTGCTTCAACCCGCTACATTTGTTCAGTACGCTTCGACCCTTATTTTTTTATCCTTATAAACCAAACACACTCCGCTTCTCAATTAATGTGCTTGCACTGAGCGAGCGGAGTGAGTCGAAGTGTTGCGGGGCTTAGAAGAAATCAGAACGTGGTTTACAAATCTGACTTATACTTGAATTTTTATTTACCGTGCCTGCAGAGAAATCAAGATAATATTTTTGTATATAATTTTGTTGACAAACTATAATTGACACTCTAATCTATCTAATCTAACATGAATAAAGAATGGCTCATACTGATTTACAGGAAGATGAATCTCACGTACTCGGTAATGAAAAAATAAAGTTTGTGGATAGAATTCGAGCGTTTCGTGAATATAGAAGAGTTTCATCTGAATTTCGAAAGGCTTTTGACATAACTCAATAAAAGTTCTCAGCTCAATTATTGCGTGATGAAGCTGGAAGAGAAATAGATGGTCCTCACTATATAGCAGGATTACGAATCGGAGGAAAATTAACCGGAGAGGAATCGGGAGTTATTTACCAAGATATTGTTAATATTCTCACATCTCGGTTGGGAGCATTTGATGACTCATCAGGTTTAAGATTGCCGCTCGAGCAATTAAGAATAATAAGTCCGCTTCTGATGTGTCCAATTGTTGAAATCCCACACATATCATTTAACCCAAAGGGAATGTCGGAAAAACAAAAAAATGATTTAGCTGGGCTACAACGAGATGTCGAGAGAGCAGGAAGCGTTATGATGCAAATCAATATGCAACATATAAATCTTAAAGGTGGTTTTGCACAACAGGAAGGGCAACTTCCCGAAGGTATAGTGATGGAAGATGGTACAGACCACAAGGTGGAAATAGCTTTTACTCCCTCTTTCAATAATCAAAGAGAAATTGCAGAAAAAGTAGTAAAAAGTATTCTAGAAATTCCAGTAATTACTAAAAGACGAAATAATATGGAGTTACCACCAGGTTCTTTAACTGGCACCCCATAAATATCTCCCCCAAAATGATAAAAAATAGCGCCTTGGAAGACGCTATTTATCTTGTTCAGGGGATTGGAATAAATTAGAACGTATTTTATCCAGAATGGGCGTTATCTGTGGATTACTTTTCCTTATTTGCTTCGGCAAAAACCGCCCAAGCTTGAGATGTCGGGATTGATCCAATAAAATTCGAAATGGAACCTGGAGGATTTGAAAAGGCGATTTCCAATTGGACGATCTCCGGGTCTTCAACATATTCCTTAGGCTTGAATTTCGACAGTTCTTCCTTAGATAAGGCTGCCATACGATCAATGACCGGTTTTAGCCCTGGAGAGGATCCGGGCAGCTCGATTACCAATATTTCATTTATAAACTCAACGGTATTGCCAATTCTCCATAAGTCATAATCAGCACTTTTGAGTAAGCCGATTTTCTGAGGATATTGTTTTATCAAATTAAGTATTTTCTGATAAAGAACATCTTCGGGAGATAAGGGAACAACTTCGTTTTCAGCACCAGGAATTTGGCTGCGAAGCCTCCCTTGTTGACAGTATTTATTTCTTGCTGCCGTCAATTTTTGGAAGAGTATTGCTGCAATTTCCGACCGCTTGTCAATATTCTGGCCGGTAAAAAGGTTCGTCAGCAAACCCGTTGCCTCCATTATTTCCCGTTCATCACTTTCATCGAACAAATAGCCGATATAGGGGATGAAATCAGTCAGAGACTTCAATTCCTCCGGTGTGAGCATATCACTAGGATTTTTAGCATCAATCGTCCGCAATAACCGATTGGTTGCAACGATCACTTTCAGTTGATCGGAAGAAATCTTCTTCCAAGCTAGATATTCCCGATTCTTAACTTCGGGATCTTTAAAAAACCTATCGATTTCAGAAGAATTGAGCACAAGACTAAATAAAGTGGTTCCCGCAATCCTTAACCACTCTTCACCTTCTTCTGCCGAAGCTGATAGACGCATAACCATCTCGCGAACTCCATCATCAGTTCTGTCTTGCAAAATTAAGCCATCTATTTTGCCCAAACGGTTATAAATTTCAGATGTATCGGTGCGGATACGTCGGTATTCTGATCTTATTTGCTCTCCCTTGATGCTTGCCGGAATATTTCTGTCAATCTCGCCTTGATAAGCAATATATCCGGGAAAACGAGACCAAAAATAGTCTGTAACCATCTTCAAATTGGGTAGCTGATCCAAAATATCTTTTGAATGGAACAGTAAGTAGAATAAGACGTTTTTGTTAATTAGATTTTTGGGGAATTCAGGCGCATAATATTCAGCTTCAATCAGATCGGGGTGAATGGGTAAGGCATGGATATAAAATGTTACTGTATCTGCTTTCTCTGGAACAAAAGCAGGTATTTCCAATTCCTCAAATTCTATCGGACCTGACTTCTTTTTGGTTTTTGGTAACTGTGCATTAAATTCATCAACGGCATTATTCGCAGCATCAATGTCAATCCCTTCCCAGAATAATTCATCCAGACTCGAAGGCGATGATAACTTATCTATCAATTTCTGTTTGGCTACCCCATCCTACGGTGGGTAACGTTGTGCAAAATGTTGTGTCATAAATTGGGAAGTCAGACGCCTTTCACCAGGACTACGCCAGTTATGCGAATCCAAAGCAAGCCACGAATTGGCTTTTTGGAGCAATACTTCTATCGTATTTTGCTCATATCCGGACAGAAGTGGTACGAGGTCATTTACCTGAAGAAGTAAATAACTCTGATCGTTCGGCTTAAAACCTTCTTCCATTTAATGATATAAGTATATCAATTTTTGATTATAATTACCAAAATAGCGCCTTGTAAGACGCTATTTTTATTTTTGTTGCGGGGCTTAGAAGAAATAAGAACCTGTTTTCTATACTGATTTGCTATAAAAGTAGCAATCAATTTTTTCGTTAGAGTTTGCCAACCATTGAATTGTACCTACTTTTTGATATCCATTTCCTTCAAAAAAATTAAAAGCAGCCGGATATGGATGATTTTTACTTAAGGGAACACAAAAAACAGTAGATCTCAATTCTCTTGCTAAATTCTCAGCAGCTTTTAGAAGCCGGGTATCTGCGTGGATGTCTTTATAATTAGTCTCTGTTGTAAAAGCAATGATATGCATCCATTTTCCTTTCATCGGTTTCATTAATTGTAAATCAGAGAAATTTTCTGGTGTTTGATGTGGTTCCATAAATTAAAAAACAGTAAAACCGGAAACTTTACTCCTTTTTTCAATAATTAATACGTGAGTATTGGGAGACGTTAACTTTTGTTTAAAGTATTCTTCGTTTGCACCATACTCACCGTAAGCAGCACGGTCTAAAAATACAAGCTTTTGTATATCATTTAGTTAACCTTTTCTAATTCTCATATCTTAATTGTCGTAATTGATTCTAAGTAATACCTTAATTGTTTCTTCATTACTCTTTTTCCCATACTCGTCTTCAAATACCATTCTCGTGCTTCTGCGTCTTTTTTGAGAAGATAGGCTTCATAATAAATTAGTTTGAATGGTCGACGATAAGATGTCGAGGTATTCTCACCGGAATTATGCTCCTTTAACCTTTGTTTTAAATCAATGGTAATTCCGGTATAAAATTTCTTGTCTTTAATACTTTGGAGAATATAAAGATAGTGGAACATACTACCATGATATCCCAAAAGGTGATGCCAGGCTATTATATTCAGCACTTGCGTGCTTCATATCAGCCTGGCCAGGGTGGAAGAAAAAAAGCTCCTCGAGTGAGGAGCTTTTTTTCTTTAATACCCTGGTTGCGGAGCTAGGAGTCGCACCTAGCCTAGGAGATTATGAGCCTCCTGTGCAACTGTACACTACTCCGCGGTGACAAGAAGTAATTATAACTGAAATTAGCTTCGCTTACAAGGTTATCTGATTAACCTTAGCGGCCATGATGAAGTCGTTTTCTGATAGTCCTTTAATGGCATGAGTGAAAAAAGTCAATTTCACCTTGTTCCAGCCGTAAATTGAAATATTGGGATGATGATCTTCCTCTTCAGCTAAATCAGCTACCTTGTTAACAAAATTTATTGCTTCTTTGAAATTCTTGAATTTAAACCGCCTTACCACTTTCCCCTCTTCCATTCTCCACTGGGGTACTTGAGAAAGTAATTCCTTAACTTTCTCGGGAGTTACAGGTGGCATTCCGCCTTCGCAGGGAACGCATCTTTTTTTAAATAGATCAATCATCATCTATAAATTATATCAAATATAGCTTCCGTTGTGGCTGTTCTTGAGTTATGTTAAAATCAAAAAGCTTGCCAGGGTAGCTCAGTGGTAGAGCACCACATTCATAACGTGGCGGCCGAGAGTTCGATCCTCTCCCCTGGCACAGAGTTCGACCTGCCCCGTAGACACGACACCGTGAGGCGAGGACGTAGACCTCGCGAACGGGAAGTGATCTTCGGGATCCTCTCCCCTGGCACAATTACCAAAACAGTCTCATTCACTTTTGCCAATTGGCTGATGTATCGGAGGGTTCCGGTGTCGGACTGGCAGAAAGAACCGGCGATGGTAAAAGTATTATTAGCTCTCCCTCTTTAGCCATATTAAGTTTTTCCCTGGCCTGTTTCTCAATAAACTCGCGGCTCGCCGCTTGAGCCAGCTTCCTTTCTAAATCCTCCTGTTTTTTTTGTTCCTCAATTACTTTTATTTTTGATTCTTTAATTATTTCTAACCGCTCTCCCAATTTTATCCATGACTTAATCAGGTTTATAAATAAAGACAAAACTATAATTATTAGTAAAATTTCTTTAAGATTTATTCTCCTCGCATTAATTACTTTATTTCCCATACTTGACAACCATTCTAAACTATGTCCATAATACTATAAAATGGCTATATTTAAAAAATTAACTGCTTTATTTACTCCCTTTGTATTTTTAAGTTTTAACTCACCGGTCCTTGCCAACGGCATTACTTTTACCATCCCTACCCCACCCAATCTTAGAGTAACCAATCTTGGAAAGTTAATTAGCGGTCTTATCGGTGCCATCTTAGTCATAGCTACTTTAGCCGCCTTTATTTATCTCCTTATCGGTGGTTTTCAATGGATAACTTCAGGTGGTGACAAAAGTGCTGTTGAGTCGGCCCAAAAAAGAATTCAGGCTGCTATCATCGGTCTGATTATTGTTTTTGCTGCCTGGGCTTTAATGATCATCGTCGGTAAATTCTTCGGTATCGACAATATCTTTGACTTAGTAATCCCGTCAGGAGTATAAAGCGCCTGTATCCCTCATGTATAAAGAATGGGCTGGAGTTGAATGCATCAGAACCATCGGCGATGTAGATGTTCCTACCTTCAAATGTCTGGAAGGAATTTATAGACAAATTTTGACAGTTATCATCAGTCTCGGTCTCCTTGCTCTTTTTGTCATGCTTGTTGTTGGCGGTTTTCGTTACCTGACAGCCGGAGGTGATCCCAAGGCGGCAACCAGTGCCAAACAAACCATGACCTATGCTGTTATGGGTATTGCTCTCATGGCTGTGGCCGTACTCATTTTTAGGTTAATTGAATTCTATACTGGTGTGCCCCTTACCATCTTCACCATCCCGGGACCCTAAATTGACTAATATCTTACTTTTCTTCATCCTCCTTCTTGGAGCTGTTTTGCGTTTAACCCGCTATCCTCCCGTCTTTGTTGTCGATAGTGCCCGGGATCTTCTCATGGGTTTACACATTGCCCGCGATCTTGAATTGCCGCTAGTTGGACATTGGGCTCTGGGAGTAAGCTTTCCCTATCCGCCCTATTACTATTATTTTCTCGGAATTTTGTCTTCCATTTCTACTGATTTATTCTTTATCTTTTCTGTCTTCGTCTTTATCCAGCTTCTCGGGATTATTGCCCTTTACCAAATAGGCGCTCTCTTATATAACCGCAAAGCAGGACTTCTGGCCGGGCTATTTTATGCAGTATCGGCAATTATGGTTATCTCCGGGAGTATGATTGAAACAGTATTTCTCAATATTCCGATTTTTCTGTTCTCTTTTTGGAGTTTCGTTGTATTTTACAAATCCCAACGCACCAGTTACGCCTTTCTTACCATACTCATCATTCTCGTGTCCGCTAGCATTCATGCCTCATCTATCCCCTTTCTGTTTTTATACACCGTAGTAGCCGTCTATAGACTCGGTAAAGAAAATATCGGCAAGATTTTTCTCCTCATCATTTTTACCTTCTGTCTGGCTGTAATTTTTTATCTTCCTGTGGTTCGTTTCTATGGGCTTTCCGAGTTTTTAAGACTGTTGTTTTATAAGCTTCGGGAAACTTCTTCCAATAATGTATTTTTAGTTTTTTTATTAAATTGGGGAAAACTTCTCCTGCTTTTGTTCTTTTCTCGTTTAAATTCTGTTATTTTTTTTATCTCTTACGTGCTGCTTTTGCTTTCACTGCTTTTACGGGCCGATTTAAAAAAAATAAAAGGCTTATTTATTCCTATTGGCTGTATCGGCTACTTTCTCTTATTGGCAGCCGTTGCCCAGAAAGATATATACTTGCACTATCTTATAATTATTACTCCCTTTGTTTTTCTTGGAGTATCCTACCTTTTAATCGAAAATTTAAAATCCAAAACTCTGCTTCTCAAAGTGGTAACAGTATCGGTGGCAGTAGTAACGTTATTTTTATTTATTAAAGGCTTATGGGAATCAGTTCCCTGGGTATCCGGCGACTACCGTACCTACGCTAAACTGACCGATTTAATTATGTCCGACGTGAGTAAAAGAAAAAAAGAAATGGGATTGAAAAAAGATAATTTCTATCAGGTGTTCGTTGTCACCCCGGAAGATAATTATAAAAACAGCTTTCTCGTCTGGTATTTCCTGGAAAAAAAATACCACCAAAAACATGCCAAAGTTGCCAATACAGATAGAGACTTTATCCCTTTAGGAGGCAAAGAAGTTATTTATTTAATCTGTGATTTCAGGTCCCGTCCGTCTTTTTCCGTCCGCTGTTTGGAAGAATACACAACATCCAATCCCGATAAAAAATATGAAGGCTTATTGGAACAAATCGATCAGAACTATCAAACTCATGTCTTTACGATTCTTGACACCCTTCCTTAAAAGCAGTGTAATTAAAGTAATGACACGTCTGCCCAAAAAAATAATTTCTATAATTTTCTTTTTATCCTTACTAATCTTCCCATTCCTCTTATCTCCTCATAAAATTTCCGCCCAACAAGAAGGTGATCTTTTTAAACCCTTTGATGTCGGAACTTATATAGAAAATGAAGAACAAGCCCAGGAAATTGAAAAAAATAATCCCGATGAAATTCCGGTCTTTAGCGATCGGGCCGAAAGGACCAGAGTTGGGGCCATTTTAGGCGGTATCCTCTCTTATACCACCGATATGGGTGCCGTTAACAAAGGCCGGGCCACAGCTATGGGAACCGTTACTGATCTGATCGCTACTATCTATGAGCATCCGCCGGCCTCAGGTCTTGCATATACCCAATATATCCTGGCCAATGCCGGTCTTGCCGCTCCTGCCTATGCCCAGGGTATCGGTTTTGCCGGACTAAAACCGCTTTTGCCTTTATGGAATGCTACCAGAAATATCGCTTATTCTGCCTTAATCATCGTCATGATCGTCATCGGTTTCATGATCATTTTCCGCATGAAAATCGATCCTAAAACTATTATTACCGTTCAGGCGGCTATCCCCAGAATCGTTGTTACCATTTTACTGATCACTCTTTCCTATCCCATAGTTGGATTTATGGTTGACATGATGTACCTGGCAATGGCTGTTATTATTGGTCTGGTTGCCCAAGGCATCGGCCAGGGCGATCGGGTTGCCGAATTCCAAACCTATTATATGAATGCCAGTGGTTGGGATTTAGTTCGGACCGTTGTAAGCGCCGGTTTCAGCAGTTGGGATAATATCATGTTTCCCAATCTGGCCGTCCACGGAATATCCGGAATTGGAACGTTAATCGGTGGTATGCTGAAATTTTTTGCCTTTAAAAGCATCGGAACTTTACTGGGTCCTTTCTCACCTGATTTGATTTTCGGACTGATCATTACCCTGGGAGTCCTCTTCACTATGATCAGAATCTTATTGCTTCTTCTCAATTCTTATATCCAGCTTCTGATTGGTTTAATCCTGGGACCTCTTCATCTTCTTTTTGAAGCTATCCCGGGTCGGTCTGCCTTTTCCCAATGGTTCTTAAATATCGCAGCCAATCTGGTTGTCTATCCCACAACAGTTGCTGTTTTGATGTTTGCCGAATTCCTTACCCAGATGGATATGGATGCCGATCAGCTTTTAACCCCTCCCTTAACCTGGATGCCTGGAAAAGGAGCTTTTTCTGCTTTCCTTGGTCTGGGAGTTCTCTTCCTGGCTCCGACTCTGATTGCTACCGTCAAAAAACAGTTCCATCCCAAACCTGTTCTGCCTATGACTGCCGGTACAGCCTTTGCTCCCTTAACTGGCGGTGCCCAGACAGCCATGGGAGCTGCCAGCCAGTTCTATTATATGAAGCCAATCCTTGAAATGTTTAAAGCGAAAAAGTAATAAAAAAATTAATTCACGCCCCCGACAATTACTGCCTGCCGCTCTTCACTTTTGCTGTCTGATTTCGTCCGAATGAACCGGATATCAGTTTAAAAATTAAAAATAAATATAGCGTGGGCGCCAAGTATAACGGCCGCGGATAAAATGGTGTAAAGAATGAAAGTAAAAAAATTAACCAGCCCAAGAATACAATTATCGCCATTTTATTGGCAGCTTTAGAAATAAAAACAAAAAACGGGAATAGCAATAAAACAGCCTCATGCGACTGGACATGCATGGCGGATAAAAGAATAGTTATACACATTAGGGAAAATATTTCCGGAAGAAAGTTCTCAATTTTTGGGATCTTTAATATTTTTATTCCTGCCGAAATCACTGTGATTATGCTTAAAAATAGTGCTGAAATCCTCATCAGGGTAGCGTATTTTAACCCGTTGAAAAGGTAATACAGTTGGGTAATAAATCCCTGCCAGGAAATCATATATAGGTTGTTAACCGGTTGCTGCTCATATTGCAATACATACCATAAATTAGCCTTAATAAAAATATTGATATCCCCGCCAAGCATTAAAGCCGAAATAAAAAAGACCAACAATCCTCCGCATAAAAAACCGGCAATTATTTTCCCCTTTCTCAATAACATAAGAAATGCCAAGACCACAACGGCAATTTGCAGTTTGTAGAGTAATAAACTGGCCAACAAACCGGTTTGAAAATACTTTTCCCTTTTTATTAAGCTGTAACAGCCAATAATAATCAGTAATGTCACGAGAGAATTCTGTGTCTGAAAAATAGTCACAAAAGATGGGGCAAAGGAAAGTGCAGTCAAAATGGGAAGAACAGCCTTCTCTTTCGGTGCAAAAAGGCGATGTAGAAGATATAAGTCAATTCCCAGTATCACTGCCATTAATCCCGCCGCGGTGAAGAATGCAAAGCGTGGTGGCAGATAACTTAACGGAAGATAGAGAAGAATCAGGTAAGGAGTATTTATAAAAGGATTAATCGCATAATTTTCTTCTGTTTTATAAGGTGCCGGAAATAACTTTTTCTCATACGAGAGAATCGTCTCAAAATCATATATTTTCCGGAAGTCTTCCCGGAAGATTTTTGCCGAAACGTAAAAAGGCAGGAAATCAGATTCGTAGTAAAAAAAATTGTCCGTTAAAATGAAAGATATGTAGGTTAAAATTACTGCGGAAAGAAACAAAACGGAAAACCAGCTGGCCAGTCTCCTCAATGACCTCCCCCGCCTTCTTCCTCCTCGCTTTTGGCCGTCAACCCGCGCCAAATAGTTATCCCCATCGCCAGTGCCATACCCAAAAGAATTATTTCCTTCCAGACATCGGCATTGGTCGCATGGACCAGTTCCCGTAAAGTATGGATATCACATTTTTCCGGAATATTACCCGGAGCATAATGGTAAAATTCCGCATGGGGAGGCAATACATCCAGATGTTCCAATTCATCCCAGAACTCCCTCCGGCCGTTAGCCAGCCACCCTGCCACATTTCTTCTTGTTTTCCAGACATCCAGTTGGGCTGCCGATCCCATTCTTTTCC
>MFJM01000006.1:0-10285 GCA_001779205.1 Candidatus Gottesmanbacteria bacterium RIFCSPHIGHO2_02_FULL_39_14 | reverse complement strand
CCGGCCACACTCCAGCCCAGCTCAATCATATCGCCCAGATATCCGTCCCTGATTTTCAATAGTGCCTCAGCCAGCTTTTGCTTATCAGGATTAGGAGTAATTCCATGGATTAAATAGTCTGTCGCTGCCTCTCCCCCTGCCTGATGCGAACTGATATCTCCTCCCCTCCGTATTAGCTCTCTTGACCCCAAAGTCAGTAGATCCATCCGGTTAAAGGCCATATCATCCGTTCCGTAAATCCACTCCATTTTCTTATTAATGGCTGTCTCCAGCAAATTTCTGACCGTAAATTCCTTACCTGCAGAATTTCGGAATTCTACTCCCTCCCCTCCTGTTACATGACTGACAATAGTATCTATCCCTTCAATTTTCCCATAATCCCATTCATAATCCTGATCATTAACCACCTTTAATCCTATCTCATCGTAAAAATTTCTGGCTGCATCCTCCCCGACGTCTCCAATAATGAGTTTCCTAACCGTTTTCCAATATTTTATGGCGTGATCGACCCTCGCTTTCATATCGGGCCGATCAGCCAGTATCTCTTCATAAGTATTTTTCTGGGCGATCGTTTTATAAAAATCCGTCTCCGTTAAATCCCTTCCCTCGTTTATTGCCCACTCCCGTACCGAAGCCAAATCCATTTCCAGCTGTAATACAGAATCCATATATTTAAGTTGTTCGGAATCCGGAGTGGTATAATCTGCCGCTCTGCCGAATCTGCTGGCATATTTTGTTGCTTCCGGCGGAATCCCCAGTATCTCATGGGCTATTATTCTATGTAAGCTTGTTTTTCTCTCTCCTTCTTCATATCCCACCAGTGGCATCTTCACTTTTAAAGTATGCGCCACAACCAGCGGATTGCGCATCGCCATCATCGCCCAAATTCTTGCCTTATATGCCTTTCCATATTTCTTTTTTAACTCTTCAAGATTACGATATTTCTTGTGCTCAAAACCTTTTTTGGGATGCTTGCCCTGTAATTCATCCCATCTTTTGCTTATTTCCGACGAATATTTTTGTCTTCCATACTCTTCCCACAGAGCATCAAATTTTGCTCCCGAAGTCGGCAGTCTTAAATTAGGATCAGCTCTACTCAGTTCCTCTCTGTATTTGGCTTTATATTCCATCTCTACCAGAATCTCTTTTAATATCTCGGGAATATATTTGTCGTGGGCAATCAAAGCCAGAAGAGTCGCTCCTCCCAATTTTTCTCTCTCTACATCCGACCATTTGTAGGTCGAATCGAACTGCCTCCACAAAGTGTCCTTACCAATAGCCGAGGATATGTTGGTAAAATTAAGTAAATCAATAAACCTCTTGGCATCGGGTCCGTACTTATCCTCAAAAGTCCCGTCCTGATAATCCATAAACGCCCTGATCCCCGGTAGCCTGTCATTTTGATGCAAATTATTAAATCTTTGGTTTTTATCAGGTACTATCTGGTTGAATAAGTAAAAGAATTTATAGCTTCCTATCCTCCATTTGTTCACAAAGACATTGAAATAGTTTAAGGATTGGGCTACTCCTTCATAAGGCGTGCTGTGGAAACGGTTCATCCCCAGTTCCGGATGATCTGATCCCGGTACTCTGGCCTGGCCAAACATTTCCAGGTATCTGGCTGTCACCATACCCATTCCTTTAGCTAAAGTCATATACATTTTTAGCTCTTCACGAGATACATCTTCCAGTTTTAAAGGATTAGTATAATCAAGTACTAGAGAATGACCGTCTGGATCGATAATTGGTAGTCCGTATATTTTCTCATCTCTTTGTATATCAGGAACGGAACCCTGTTTAATCGTCTGTTGTGTCAGAGCTCTTGCTTGGTTGTCCCAATATGAAACTCCGTGGGTATCACTGTACTCAATTAGTCCCGGCGGAATGAATCCGTCATTGGATGTCATAATGCTCCTTAACACTGTTTCATAGGCTCTGAAGGCTGTATTCACCGCCGGAATATTGAAAGCTACTTTCAGGTATTCATTCTGGAACAAAGCCATGTTTCTGTGTAAGTTTTGAAAGGTCGCACCCGGCTGGTAAGTCCAGTGGTCAATATCCCGACATTGCCTGATGGTATTACTTAAAATATTATAATGGTCAATTAAAGTCTCCCCTAGCGATATTCCTGTTGTCTTTACTGTATATTTCCCCAATTCAATTCTTAAAAGATCCAGATATGTAGAAAAATCAGCCATTTCATACAGGCCGAAATTCCTTTGCGATTCATTTCTTTGGTCTGTTAAGACTGCTGCGTGTATTCCCAAAAAGACTCTGTCGCGAAACCTACGGCTCTCAGGAGTCAGTCCTATCAATAACTCGTACATATGCGGGTTAGCTTTAAAAAGATGCCCCAATCCTCTCCCTTTTGCTAGAGCCAATTCTTTTAGGAAAATATCCGGATCAGTAATTCCTCCTCTCAGTTCAGGTTTTTCTCGCTCTTGCCTTATTTTTAATCTTTTAACCAATTCCTTATATTTCTCATCCGTATATTTGTTCATTTTTTGTACCGCTCGGTTATAACCCTCACTCCCCGGTGGCAAATCCTGAGGGATATAGTGGGATTCCTCCTCCCGTATTTTTTCTGAGAAAGTAACTAGGTCTCTAACCGTCATTTCTCCGGTCTCTTCCTTCTGTTGCATTTGTGACCAGATAGCTTCAATATTAGAAACTACCGTCCCTGCTACACCCTCGGTTGGCGGACCGCCGCTCTCTTCAACCCAACTCCGCCTTTCTTCCAACCCTGCTTCCAAAACAGGCCGGGGTTCTGTAATAAGTCTGACTACAGCTTCTTCCCCCTTTCTCCAATTCTCACTATTTATAGTTCCGGCCCTATCCACCAAATCTATATCCAGATTTCCTTCTTCACCATGTATCAACACTCCTTTTTCATCTCGTAAATATTCCGCCAGATTTCTATAACTCGACTGTCCGGAACTATGAGCTATATTATTAACATTTACAAATTCATCCTTTAATAAATCAACCGCCCTTTGGCTGATTTTCATAAGCAGCGGTCTTAAATTGGCATAATCACCTGTTTTTTGCGCCTCGTAAACCAGATTCTGGGAAAGATTTACCAGTTGTCTGGCATTGCCGTGAATTTCACGGCCCCGGGTAAGAAATGAATTGATCGCTTCTCTGGCCGCCGAACTTCTGCTTATCAGGTTTCTCAAAGCTGTCTCGACATTGGCATCTGCCCTTATTGCGTCGATCAAATAGGCTCCTCCGATTGGTATAAGTTTACTGTCAGGAGCAATAACTTTTCCCAATTTGTCATTCACTTCATTGGCCCGGACATTTCGTGACATCTCCGCCTCCAGTTCTGCCACCTGTGCGCTCCTCACATTATGGTATTCCCACTCCAGGTCTCTTTGTTTCTGTCTATCCTCCTCTTCCCTCCGTTTTGCCGCCGACTCATGCTCTTCCTGCTCCCTTTTATATTTCCTGGCTGCCTCTCTTGCTTTTTCCTCAAAAATTTTTTTGCCCATGACAAAATTCCAGATTTCCCGTATTTTTTTTATTAAATCCAGTCTTGTCGGACCGCCTCCTGGAACTGCTTCAGGTCGGGGTGTCATATCTTCCATCTTACGAGGAAATGAAGCCAGTCGTCAATTAATAAATGTCATCCCGAGCGAAATTGAGGGATCTCCCAATTTGTTTTAGTGAAAATCATATTCCTCTGGCTAAAATCGCAATCCCCCGTCTTGAGGATCCGAACAGTCTGGCAAAAGAAGGTATTATTTCCGGCAAAATCATATTGACATAGAGGTTAACCAGTGCCGGATAATTCCGTGCATGCCAGAAAATTCCTCCTTCCATGACGACCGGTACTAATCCTTTAGTTTTGCCTAATTTCATCAGTATCCCGCAAAGTTCAATTGCCACTATCTGTGCGCTCCGGTGAAAAATCCTTTCTGCAAAACTTATCACTTTTCTCTTATCACTTATCTCTATTCCTCTCGGATACTCATATGCTCCCGTAATTATGTCGTTCAACTGATCGGTCGAAGTTAATTCTGGAAAATCTTTTCCGATTAATCTATCCTTCCCCGCGTTAAAAATTTTATATAAATATGCCCCGGCAGTCTCTTTCTCCGCCAAGCTATACCCCGGATCATCGCTTTTTCTGTCAACTGTTTCCCGTAGCTTTGTTCCGTCAATCTTGTTAAAATTTTTTGCTTCAATGTTTATTGCCACCTCTCCCTGTCCGAAACCGAAGAGCTCGTTTAATTTTAAGGGCGCAATATTAAACCTTTTCTCCCAATAAGCAAAATTAAGCCCGGTCCCCACCACTCCCGCCACCTCTGCTCCGTTTCCTCCCAGCAAAAGACAAATGGCATCGTTAGCTACCGCAACCGTCGTATCCATCCCGTATTCTTTAATCAAAAACTTGTGGTATTCCTGTCCGACTAATTTTCCTACCAATCCCTCAATATTTCTGCCTTTGGACATAAACAACAGCTCGCCGTCAATATACCCGTGGTGCAGTATCGGTTTCAGGGGATAAGCAAAACCGATTCCAATCGGAAACTTCTCGCCTCTACCGTTTGTTACTTTACAAATATTCTCGGAAATGAGCTTAAAAAGTTTCCCTTTTGTTGTCTGTTCCGGCAAGGAAAATATTTTTCTGTTTAAAAAAGTAATCATCCCTTTTTTTTCTACCCGAAAGGAAGAAACATATCCGTTAGTCCCTCCGATCGCCACCGCTACCCCCAACCCGGTCTCTGTTCTCATCTTATGAATAGGATTTAAAATCGTCGGTAAAGAAGAAGTTTGATTATGTAAAGCCGCAATCAGTTCATGCTTAAAAGACTTGGCATTCCTATACAAATCATCTTTTGCCATAAGAGGATAAAGCTTATCAATCTCCTCCATAATCTTCATACTATATCATAAAAAGGGTAACTTACTATCTTCGATGATACTGTATAGTTTTGGACTTAAAAAAAGAAGATTTTTTAATAAACTTCGTCGTGTGTACCAATATGGATGAAAAGGACACCCTCAGGAATATGTACAAAAAGTATGCGCAGGTTGCGCTCAAGAGAAAAACTCCATACATCTTGTTTCTCGTCTTTTAACTTGTGTAAACTTAGAATTGGATTGGTTGGATTTGTTTGAAATACCTTTATTTTTTCTTTAATCGTCACGGCCCTCTGGGAATTCTTCCGTATCTTTCTTTTATAAGCACGGATATATGAGGAAGAAAGGAATATCCTCATAGAGTATCAAGATCATCGACATCTTTAAGTTCTATCGATTTTCCCTCTCGGTGTTCATCGAGAGCGGTCTGCGCAAGTCTTGCAACCTTCTTTGGTAGTGGATATTCCGGCACACGCTCTATAAACGAGTATGTTTCGCGACTTATAAGAAACTTAATATATTTTGTAACGTTATACCCTAAGCTCGAAGCTTTCAATCTGAGAATTTCCAGCTCTTGAGGCGTAATAGTAAGTTGAATCTTATTCATGTGATGAATATAGTATAAATGTACTACTTTGTCAATAATTTTATATTAATTTTTGACTATATTTGTACTATAATTAACTACCTCTAGTAATTCTAATACTGTAATACTTTTATCATTAAGTTTTACTTGACAAATAAAGTAAACTTAGATTAAGATAATCATACTATGAATGGCTTGTCTACTATTACCCAAAAAGGCCAGGTTGTCATTCCTATCTCGCTTAGAAAAGCTCTGAAGCTTTCTCCTCCAAGACGAGTTTCCTTTGAATTAAAGGGTAATGCTATTATCATGAAACCTGCGTTATCAATTAATGAAGCCTTTGGTATGTTTAAAACAACCAAAAGAGCTTCTCAGGCAGACTACGATAAAGCCGTTGAAGAGGGAGTTGTAGAAAAATTTCAAAAGAAACTCTCCCCAAAAAACTCATGATCTATCTTGATACCAACGTACTCATTCGGTTTTTCACGAAAGATGATCTCGCTAAAGCTAAAAAGGTAAAAGAACTCCTGGAGAAAGAATCTGAGATTTTTATTAATGACGTTGTATTTCCTGAACTTGACTATGTATTAAGAAAAGTTTACAGCCGGAAAAGAAGTGACGTTGCAGCGGCCTTTAGATTTCTTCTCTCATTTAGAGCAATTAAGTGCTCAAAAATAATACATAAGGCAACATATCTTTATGAAACATCAAATCTGGATATGGCTGATTGTCTTATTGTTGCCCAAAGTTTGAAAGGCAAACTGGCCAGTTTTGACGAAAAACTGTTGAAAATTAAAGGAGTAAAACCTTTCTGGCCGACGTTATAGCTCTTCTCCGATCTCACTCACCGCTTCCCCAAACTCGATTTAACATATAATTATTATTTTTGTTATATTTCAGAAAATAATATTCGTTTTTTATCCAATAACCGTTATCTCGGATTCAAAATTGCTTAAAATTCTAATCTTGACATTCAAATTTTTTGACTTTTTCATAACTGTATGATAAAGTATGATAGCTAATAAAAGCCTTCAATGACGAAGACTTATAATTATTAATATAGCGTTAGGAATCAGCAATCTAACGCTTATTTTTTGGAAAAAATATGCAAAACGAAGCAGTCAAAACGTTTCTCCCACCAGATGCTCCAGACATAATTGTAGGTACTGCTTCTCGAAACAGATGGGTGGTGCCTTCGAACGGATTTGGTCCGCGTTATATTCTCCCGGATACAATATCCTCCGCGGTAAAAGTTATTTCAGCTGAGAACTTAACACGAGACGCCTGGATAGTTATTTCCGACGCTTCTCGGCCAGATGATACTGAAAGAAATTTCGACGGAGCATTGCCGCATTTAGATCTTCCAGCCACTCATCCTCGTATTTTCGTAGCTAATCGTCAAACGAGACGAGAACTCATCAATCAGATAATGAAAAATACTGGCGGATCCTATGAAGTAATAAAAGCATCAGTAGATGGATCAGGTTATGGTGATAATCGGGATACTTTAGACAATATCACTACTGCCCTTTCTTTAGCCTCTCAACACCCAATTGACCAAATAGCTATCGATGATGATGTTATATTGCCATTACATCCGTTAATGTGGCGTCCTAATGTCCTAGCTGCATTAGGTATAACAACTATTCCTAATAGTCAAGTGGTCTTTGCCTTTCCGCCAGGTGTAGATCGTGATCAATTTATCGAACCTCGAGGTGATAATAGTCTTAAAAAGTTCATCAAACCTCTTGGACAAACAGTCGCTCAATTAAGACAACAACATCCTCATATTAAAGTCTCAGAATTAGTAATCGACACCCGTCCAGTCGCTTTTGAAAAGGCGTTAAGAGGTGAAGCTGCTCAATTCACTGTTTCTCCCGAGGAAACTGAATTACTTGATTCGGATAATGGAATGATCATAGCTACCACCGAGGATAAATCTGGATTACCGGATTATCCAACCTGGATAATATCCAAAGGATATCTGGAAAATGAATTTCCTCAAGAAGAACCTGTAGAAGCATATCCATCAGGACCAAAAGAACTTTATGTGGGATTAAGAAGTGAAACTATTTTCCCCGATTCAGCCATGTTTGCCCGGCGCTTTGATGGATCATCGGTACAAAATCCGGCATTTTGGCCATGGTGGCATGTTTCCAGTTTAAGATATTCAAAAGAATACCTTATGGTTGAAAGTAGTTTTCGATCAGATAATGATTTTCTGCCAAAATGGCTTAAATATATCAAAGAAAAAACAGGAATTTTATATCTTTATGCTTCCGGAATACCTACTTACGCTCAGCATAGTCGCACTCCATTCGGCGGTGACAGACGGGATGCAGCTGAAGCAGCCATTGCCTCCCAAATTGGTAATATTGCTGCGGTAGAAACATTTAAACGATTCGAGTTTCCCCATGAAGATACAATCTACATGCGTCCAATCGAAGAAAACTATTCGGTACCGGAAGATCACGCTCAGATAGTATATGACCGTATACAACTATTAAGTCAAATTGCTATTAAAAAAACCGCTGAATTATCTGATCGCCTTGATAATATCACCGATCCCAACATGCAAAGGGAAATTAAAAGAAAAATAAATCACTATCTTACAATTATTTCCTCACTAGGCAGAAAGATGCGTGGTTTTGACTACCGTGATTGGAAAACCGATCTGGATAAGGCAATTGCCGCACAATTAAATTTTTCTCGAGATTGGGTTGCAACCAAACCGAACGTTATTTTTGAATTAGGCGAAATAATTAGAAAAGGTAAATATCCTATTATGGAAATCAAGTATCAATAATGTATCAACTTAATAATTTCCAATTTCCACCTAAATTCATATTCGGTGTGGCTGATGCTGACCTGCAAGTAATCGGAGAACAGAATACCTTAAAAAATGAGAAATCTGAACCCACAATGTGGACTCACTATGCTAAAACATCCGGTAAAGTATACCAAAACTTCACTCCCTTGGATGGTATAGATAGATATCATAAATATAAACAGGATATTGAAATCATGAAGAATATGGGAATTAGAAATTACAGGACTTCAGTTTCCATGTCTAGGGTTTTAAATAGGGATAAAAAACCGAATTATGAAGCTCTGAAATGGTATAGTAATTATTTCAAACTGCTTAAAAAAAACGGCTTTAATATATTTATAACTCTTTATCATTGGGAGTTACCGCAGTTTCTTTCAACCGTAGGAGGATGGAAAAATCGCCAGACTATTGATTATCTTGTTGAGCATGCCAAAATTGTCTATCAGCATCTTGGGGAATATATAGACGAAATTTTTATCCTTAATGAACCCTTCCAATCTACTTTCGAAAGCTACCATACAGGTTGCCACGCACCGGGAGAAACTAATTTAAAAGGTGCACTTCAAGCTGTTCACAATATTCTTTTAGCCCAGGGATTAATTTTTAAATCTCTAAAAGGAATCAGTAAGAAATCGAAATTAAGCACAACTTATAATGCAAAAAATACTTATGCAGTTTCTAGTTCAGATAATGATGTAAAAGCTGCTTTATTTGCCTATGGCTATCAGACTGGAATGTTTATGGACCCTATCTACCTAGGTAAATATCCTGAATATATGATGGAGGTTTTTGGCGACAAAATGCCAAAAATTGAAAATGGCGATATGGAAATAATTAAAATCGGTAACGGCTTACATACATTTGGCCTCAATTATTATTATGGTAAAACAGTTCAATATGATGCAAAATCAGATGTAAAATTTCAAGAAGTCCAATACCCGCAGGGAATTAAAAACGGGCTCGGTTGGCCAGTTAGTCTACCACCTACTTATTCTGATGGTCTCTATGATCATTTATGTGCTTTATATAATCGCTATATTAACTATGGGATGAAGCAGATCTATATAACAGAATCAGGCACATGTTGGAATGATTCGGTAAATAAAAAAGGGGAAATTAATGATGAATTTAGAATTTTTTTCTTAAGGGAACATTTTCGTCAAGTGCAAAAAGCAATTATCGCCGGAATACCTGTGAAAGGATTTTTTGTTTGGACTCTGATGGACAATTTCGAATGGGAACATGGATATAAATCTAGTTCCACGTTTGGAATTGTACATATTGATCGGAAAACAATGAAAAGAATCCCTAAAAAAAGCTATTACTGGTATAAAAATCTGATAAAAACTAGAATCTTATCATAATAAGTTTAATCTCCTTCTTTTCTTACATTAGAGATAAAATGTAAATATGAATACAATCGCTTATACCGCCGAAATCCAAATTATTAAAACCTCTCTTACTCCTACCTTTCCTCCTGAATTTACCATCGATCATATAAAAGAGTGGAATGAAACCTTTGCCGGTAAAGAGGTTGAGGTGGTCACCTCACACCCCTCTAATATATCCCGTGACCCATTCGATGGTAGTCAACATATTTCGGCCGAAGAAGGAATGAAAGGCGGTCATAAACCAAACCATACGCTTTACCGGGCAGGATCGTTATTGCTCCCCTCTGTCTGGTGGATGGATGAACAAGGACTAATAGATTGGAAAGGGATAAAAAATGTTAGAAATTACAGTTATTTAGAATGAGTTTTAAGACTTCAGGTTAAAAATTACTCTGAGTAAAATCCATAAATTCGCCTGCTCCGCTTATTAAATAACTTATAATCGAAGGATGTCTACCTCATCAATAATTAGAATCGGCCTTATCAAACAAAGATATACTTCCCTTTTCATCTATACTCCTTCTGTTATCTCCGCTGCTCCCGGTCGGGCAGAAATTATCGGTAATCATACTGATTATAATAATGGTTATGCTCTTGGCGCAGCTATTGATA
>MFJM01000005.1:11062-16419 GCA_001779205.1 Candidatus Gottesmanbacteria bacterium RIFCSPHIGHO2_02_FULL_39_14 | reverse complement strand
TCTTTGACATTAGGTGAAAGTTTGGCCAAAATCGGAGTTTTTCCGGATATTTTCTTGACTGCTTTTACCACTTTACCCGCACCGCCTTTATCCATACCCAAAGACTCGCCTAGTTCGTCAACAGTATTCGGACAGGATAGATTAAGCTCAATAAAAGCCGGATTTAAGGGAATGACTTTTTCGACCAAAATGACAAATTCAACAACTTTGGTGGAGAAAAGACTAATAATGATAACCGACTTCTGGCGATAGAGTTTGAGAAAGTCCTTTATCTCCATAGCCGCTTTCTCAATTCCAGGATTTCTTAAGCCGACTGAATTTAACATCCCGCAATCGTATTTCCAAAGCCGGGGAAGAGGATTGCCTTCGCGGGGATTATATGTTACCGATTTAAGAGTTGCTCCGCCAACTCCGGCTTTTACAGCCTTGTCGTGCTGAGGAATCTCGGTAATGATTCCTGAAGGAAGAACAAAGGGATTAGTAAATTTTATTCCGCAGAAAGATACTTGCAGTTTATCCATTTTGGTTTATATTACATTTTTGCCGTAACCGGAGTCAACCAGAAGCTGACCTTTTTCAAAAACTTTTCGGCCTCTTAGGTAAACTCTTTTTACTTTGCCTTTAACTAGCCAATCGTCGAAGGGCGACCAGCCGCATTTGGTAAGAAGTTTATGATTGTCTATCTGATATTCCTCTTCCGGATCTACTTCAACAAAAGTTGAATCATTTTGAGATAATGAAAAAATTTTAGCAGGACTTACGCTGGTTAATTGTATTAATTGATTGAGACTGAGACGGCCTTGACTGACCGCTGTCATCATTAATGGCAGCAATGTGTCTAAACCAGGTAGACCGGCAGGCGGACGGGAAGACTGTTTTTCTTCCATTAAATGCGGAGCGTGATCGGAAGATAAACAATCTATGAAAGTAAGATTTTGCCAGAGAAAATCCTGATCTTTTTGGGAAGCGAGAGGAGGCTTGACGAAATATAAATTGGGGACAGTCTCGCCATTGCAGGGACAGTCCCCTTCTGTCAGAAAAAGATGGTGGGGGGTGACGTCACAGGTAATGGACAGTTTATTTTTTTTAGCGGCAATAATTTTTTCCAAATCAGCTTCGGTTGAGACATGAGTGATATGAACTTTATTGCCGAATTTTTCAGTATATTTAATGACTAAGTCAACTCTATCGCCTTCGGCATGAAAGACGATGACTTTTTCTTTTGGCCAAGAAGCAAAAATTGCCTTAATTTTATCCTCATCTCCGACTACGTATTTGCCGGTAGTTAAACTTAAATAGACCTTTAAACCAACTACTTTATCAGCTACTTTTGCAAATTCAGCAAGATTATCTCCGGTAGAACCGAAATATAATCCCCAATCACAAACAGCTTTTTGTCGGGCAATCGTTATTTTATTCTGCAAAACTTCTTCAGTAAAAACTGGCGTGAGATTATTGGGCATGTCAAAGACCGTCGTGACGCCATTTGCAAGGGCAGACAAAGTACCGGTATAAAAATCTTCCTTGTGCGTTTCTCCAGGATCACGGAAGTGGACGTGGATATCGACAAGACCGGGAAGCCTAACAATCTTAGCCATTTGACTCTTTTCTTAAAATTAAATCAAGCAAAGCCATACGGACGTACAGACCATTCTGTAATTGCGAGGTTAAATAAATGGAACGGGGATCCGTGTCTAATTCGGTATTAATTTCTCCGGCAGCAATAGGCAGCGGATGCATGATAATTAACTCTTTTTTAGCATTTTTCAAGATTTGACTGTCAACTTGATAGTAACTTTTTACCATTTCGTACTCGATAAGTTTAGTAAACCTTTCTTTTTGGACTCTGGTGACATAAAGAACATCGGACATACCAACTTTTTCAGAAAGTTTATCGGTTTCATCTATTTTATGATGATAGAGGGCAACATTTCTTTTGATCTCTTCCGGCATTTTTAGTATTTTTGGCGAAATAAAATTAAAATGAATTTTCCGATTTGTTTTGGCTAATAATTTGGCCAAAGAGTGAACGGTGCGGCCGTTTTTCAAATCTCCAACCAAAGAAACAATTAATTCCTTTTTATGCGGAAAATGTTTAAAAATTGTATAAGTATCATAAATGGCCTGGGAGGGATGTTCCCCTATGCCATCGCCGGCATTGATAACCGGAACTGTTGAATAGAGACAAGACTTTTTAGGCAAACCGACTTGCGGATGGCGGATGACTAAACAATCGGCATAAGTGGAAAAGACTTTAACAGTATGTTCGAATGATTCTCCTTTTTCAATGGAAGTATTAGTCATGCCATTTAAAGGAATAATACCCCCGCCTAACCTTTGCATGGCGGAGATAAATGAGGAAAAAGTCCGAGTAGAGGGTTCAAAAAACAAGGCGGCCAGAATTTTTCCTTTTAGCCTAGAGTCTCCGCCTTTTTCCTTAACCAATTTTTTCATTTCCTCCGTTCGGGTAAAGATAAGATTAAGATTTTGAAGAGATATATCATCAATACTGACCAGATTTTTCCCGAAAAGCATATTTGTCATAATCTTTCCTCTTCATCTTTGGCTTCTATTGTTTTTAAGTAATCCCGCCAGGATTTGACTTTGAGGTTACCAAGATCATATTTATATAATGAATTAATGCAGAGATTAGCAATAGTAGCCTTGGTAAATAAGGGAATATTAGCATCAACGCTGGCCCGCCTTATCAGATAACCGTCTGTTTCTTGTCTGGAAAATTCCCGTATGCCCAGATCTTCCCTATCGCTTAAATTAATTACCAGGCCTACTTTTTTATCTTTGATAATATCCAGGACACTGGGTTTTTTACCTTCATATACTTTGTAAACAGGAATTACAGGTATATTATAGACTTCCAGAAATCTGGCTGTCTTATCAGTAGCATAAAGGAGATAACCCATCTTATGCAACAGCCGGCAAGCCTGAAGAAGTTTTTGTTTATATTCCACCCCTCCTAGGGAAATTAAGGCAGACATCTTATTAATGCTGACGTTAGTTGATAAAAGTGCTTTTAAATAGGCTTCGTTCAAATCATCTCCGAAACAGGCCACCTCACCGGTTGAAGCCATTTCCACTCTTAAAACAGGGTCTACTTTTCTTAATCTGGTGAAAGAAAAGTGGGGCACTTTGACTCCGGTATAATCGGGCCTTTTTATTTTGACCGGAGTAACTTTTTTATCAAGCATAACTTCTGTTGCCAATTCGATAAAATTTATTCCCAAAACTTTAGAAACAAACGGGAAACTGCGGGAAGCCCGGAGATTCCCTTCGATAACCAGTACTTCAGGCATCACCCGGTCATCTTCATTGACTAAGAACTGAATATTATAAGGTCCGTTTAATTTCAGTGTTTGGGAAATTTTTATAGCAGCTACTTTTATTTGTTCAACCGCTTCATCGGACAGTGAAAATGAAGGCAAGACCAGAGTAGCGTCACCGGAATGAACGCCTGCATGTTCGACGTGCTCGGAAATTGCCCAGGCTAAAATCAGCCCTTTCTGGGAAACGGCATCAAAATCAACTTCCTTGGCACCCCTGATGAATTTGGAAATTACCGCCGGGTATTGGGAATTAATAACCGAATCGGAGGTATCCAAATATTTAGTCAGTGCCTGTTGGGAATAAGCAGCGTACATGGCTCTACCAGATAAGACATAGGAAGGACGGATTAAAACGGGGGAGCCAATTTTTCTGGCAAATTCAAGAGACTCTTTTTTAGTTTTGAGACGTTTCCAAAGCGGCTGATTGATGTTTAATTTATCCAAAAGGGCAGAAAATTTCTCGCGATCTTCCACTAAATCAATCGTTTCAGGCTGATGCCCTAAAAATTTTATCTGATATTGAGCTAATTTGGGACTGAGGGTATTAGGAATTTGTCCACCAACCGAGACAATCAAAGGACTTTTTTCCAGATCAATTATGTCCAGGACCCTTTCCAGGGTTAATTCTTCAAAATAAAGTTTATCGAGAATATCGTAGTCTGTGGAGACAGTCTCAGGATTACAATTGATCATAATAGGCGAAAGTCCATGTTTTTTAACCGTAAACGCGCTATTAACAGCACACCAGTCAAATTCAACCGAGGAGCCTATCTGGTATGGTCCGCCGCCAATGATAATAATTTGTTTGGATGTATTAAACTCCAGGTCATGTTTTTGACGATGATAAGACATATATAAATAATTGGTTTTAGCAGGAAATTCGCCGGCTAAGGTATCAATCTGACAAACAAAAGGCACGATATTATATTTAAGTCTCAACTGCCTGACTTTATTTTCCGGAAGATGATATACCTCAGCAATCTGTCTATCGGAAAAACCCAATTTCTTCGCAGCCGATAATATAGTATCTGTGAGATTATTTTTTTGAGCGACACTTACCATCTGTTGATAAAATTTAACCAGAGCTTCGATTCTTTCCAGAAACCAGTAGTCTATACCAGTCTCCCGGTAAATAGTTGAGATTTTTTGACCATAAAATAAATTAAAAGCAAGATTATAAAGGCGGTCAGGAGAAGGTGTAAGACTTTTATAGGTAGAGGTGGCATTATTTTTGGCTATTTTCGGCAGGTCAAGTTCATCAGAAATAACACCTTCGTAATCCAGATCAAGAGATCGGACTGCTTTTTGAAGGGCTTCTTCAAAAGTTCTACCAATGGCCATAACTTCTCCTACACTCTGCATTTCGCTGCCTATAACATCTTCATGGGTGGTAAATTTGAGAAAATCCCAACGGGGTATTTTGACGACAATATAATCCAGGGAAGGTTCAAAAAAGGCGGAGGTTGCCTTGGTTACCTGATTTTTTATTTCGGAAAGCGGGTAGCCAATGGCGAGTTTGGCGGCAATATAAGCCAGGGGGTAGCCGGTGGCTTTGGAGGCCAAAGCCGAGGAGCGGGATAAACGTGCATTGACTTCAATAATCCGATAATCACCACTTCGCGGATCTAAAGCGTACTGGATATTACATTCTCCTATAATGGGGAGAGATTTGACGACTTTAATGGCGATAGTTCTTAAACGATGATATTCATCATTAGTCAATGTCTGACTGGGTGCTACCACAATTGATTCACCCGTATGAACTCCCATCGGGTCAAAATTCTCCATATTACAAACAGTAATACAATTATCGTATTGATCGCGGACTACCTCATACTCAATTTCTTTCCAATGTTCCATATATTCCTCCAGTAAGACCTGCGGGGTCAGAGAGAGCGCTTTTTGGCAGATAGTTACGAGCTGTTTTTTATTTCTGGCAATTCCAGATCCCAGGCCGCCTAAAGAATAACCGGCCCGGACGATGAGCGGATATTTTATTTTTTTACTTATTTTTTT
>MFJM01000005.1:0-11043 GCA_001779205.1 Candidatus Gottesmanbacteria bacterium RIFCSPHIGHO2_02_FULL_39_14 | reverse complement strand
TTTCGACATATATGACTTTCGGGAACTTTGAGATTTAGTGCCTTAATTGCTTGGCGGAATAATAATCTGTCTTCTGTTTTTTTAATGGCAGAGACGGGAGTACCCAAAACTTCGACTTTATACTTTTGGAAGATATTTTTTTCATATAAAGCAAGTCCGCAATTTAAGGCTGTTTGGCCCCCAAATCCGAGTAAAATCCCCTGGGGTTTTTCTTTTTTAATAACTTGGGTAACAAAATAAGGGTTAACAGGCAGGAAATAAACCTTAGAGACGAATTCATGGGAGGTTTGGATGGTAGCAATATTAGGATTGATTAAAATAACCTCAATTCCCTCCTCTTTTAGGGCTTTGGCAGCCTGGGAACCGGAATAATCAAATTCACCAGCTTCGCCTATCTTTAAGGCGCCCGAACCCAACAATATTACTTTGCGGATTTTTAAATTTTTAGCCATTTTTTTACCCGGTCAAAATAATAAGCGAATAACCAACGGCAATCATTCGGTCCTGGTTTATCCTCAGGATGGAACTGAGCGCTGAAATAAGGCTTTTTTTTATGGATGATACCTTCATTAGTTTGATCATTTAAATTGGTAAACCAGATATTCCACTCCCGGGGAATGGAATCGATAATTACGGAATAACCATGATTTTGGGAAGTAATATATGATTTGCCGTCCATTTGGTTGATGACCGGTTGGTTCTGACCCCGGTGACCGTATTTCAACTTATAGACTTCTGCTCCCGTTGCCAAGGCCATTAGTTGGTGTCCCAAACAAATGCCAAAAGTAGGAATTTCCCTTTTCAAAGCCTGCCCGATAGTAGAAATAGTCTGAGGCATGTTTCTGGGGTCACCCGGACCGTTACTGATAAAAAGCGCATCAAATTGAGGAGGGTTTTTGGCTGTAAAGGGATTATAATTCCAGGGAACACGGATGACGGTAGTATCAAAATCCAGCATAAGCCTTATCTGATTTAACTTTAATCCACAATCGATAAAAAGGACTTTTATTTTGCCGGAACCGTATTTGATGATTTTATTACAGCTTACAAAGGGAACCAGATTATCTTTATTGATGTCATAAAAAGAAAACCCCCCGATTGATTCGGGGGGGTTAGAAAAGGTAATGATGCCTTTCATCACACCCTTTTCGCGGAGCGTTTTAGTCAAGAAGCGGGTATCGATTCCCGAAAGGGCAGGAATTTGTTGAGAGGAGAGCCACTCAGATAAAGTCTGTCTTGACTGCCAATGTTTTCTATGATCTATATACTGAGTAACGATTAAACCTCTTATCTGGATTTTATCTGATTCAAAATTAGTATTTAAACCATGGGAATTCAAATTATCCGGAACGCCGTAATTTCCTATTAAAGGATACGTCGACACCAGAATTTGACCGTAATAGGAGGGATCCGTGAATCCTTCGGGGTAACCGACCATGCCGGTATTAAAGACTACTTCACCCTTGACTTCCTTAATGGAACCAAAAGACAATCCTTGGTAAATTTGGCCATTTTCCAAAATCAAATATCCTTTTTCACCCATAAAAAAACCCTTATCTTTTGGGCCTCTCTATTCTATTACTTTTTGCCTATTTTAACAATACATCAGGAAGCCATAGAGGATAGCCGGCTTTTTCTTCTGCGTAATACTTTTAAAGCGATTTGGGAGCGGAGGAATTGACTTTGAGCAGCAATTAAGGCCTCTCCGCGGGGTTTGTTCCTCAAAGCTTCTTCTGCTCTTTTTTTAGCCTCAAGAACTTCAGCCTCATTGATTTCATCGGCATGATAAGCACTAGTGACTAATATTACTGCTTTATCTTTAGCTATTTGAAGAAAACCGCTTCCGATAGCCAAATATGATACATCTGTAGTCTTAGTTATTTTGACTTCACCCTCAATAAGGCGGGTAAAAAGCGGTATATGTCCAGGTAAGATACCAATCCGGCCGGTCGAAGAGGGAGCGGAAATCATATATACATCACCGCTAAAGGCAATTCTTTCAGGAGTAATAATTTCGAGATGGATGTTCTTCATGATTATTGGATTTCATCAATGGTTCCTACCATGTAGAATGATTGTTCGCTTATAGAATCATGTTTTCCCTCCAGAATTTCCTTAAAACCACGAATTGTTTCATCTAAAGAAACATACTTTCCCTCCCGAGCAGTGAAGGTTTCGGCAACAAACATCGGCTGGGAAAAAAAGCGCTGGATTTTCCTGGCTCTTTGGACTGTCAACTTGTCTTCGTCAGAGAGTTCTTCCATACCGAGGATGGCAATAATATCCTGTAAATCTTTATACCTCTGCAGGACTTTCTGTACCTGACGAGCGACTTCATAGTGTTCTTCGCCGACGACTTCGGGAGCCAGGATTCTTGATCTTGAGGCTAAAGGGTCTATCGCCGGATAAATGCCCTGTTCAGAGATGGATCTTTCCAGAGAAATTGAGGCATCCAGATGGGCGAAAGTTGCTACCGGTGCCGGATCGGTATAATCATCAGCCGGTACATAAACCGCCTGCACGGAGGTGATCGAACCATGGGGAGTGGATGTTATTCTTTCCTGTAAAGCACTCATTTCTGAGGCCAAAGTAGGCTGGTAACCAACCGCTGAAGGAATTCGACCTAGCAAAGCCGATACTTCACTCCCAGCTTGGGCGAAACGAAATATATTGTCAATAAATAATAAAACATCCTGTCCTTTTTCATCACGGAAAAATTCAGCCATGGAAAGGGCGGTTAAAGCAACCCTTAAGCGGTTTCCGGGTGGTTCATTCATCTGGCCGAAAACCAGAGCTGTTTGTTTGATAACTCCGGATTCCCTCATTTCCAACCAAAGATCATTACCTTCCCTGGTTCTTTCCCCTACTCCGGCAAAAACAGAAACCCCTTTATGAACAGTAGCCACATTTCTTATCAATTCTTGAATTAGTACAGTTTTCCCTACCCCTGCACCTCCAAATACGGCCACTTTACCACCTTTGACGAACGGGGCAATCAAATCAATAACTTTAATGCCGGTTTCAAGTATTTGTGCTTTTACGACTTGAGATTTTAAAGACGGAGCAGGACGATGAATGGGATATCTCTTTTCAGTTTTAACAGGATAACCGTCATCGATCGGAAGGCCGATGACATTAAATATTCTGCCTAAAGTTTCTTTACCCACCGGAACGGTAATAGGGTTTCCTGTATCAATGACCTCCTGGCCTCTTATTAATCCATCAGTGGATCCTAAGGCGATAGTCCTTATTTTCCCCTTGCCTAAATGAGCTTCAACCTCAAGTATTAATTTATCCCCTTTGGATTTTAAGTTTACTTCCAAAGCGTTATAAATCGGAGGCAGCTCGTTCCCGGTAAACGTGACGTCAACAACGGCACCAATAATTTGAGTAATTTTCCCCTTGTTCATTTTATTCGACAGCTAAACGGGCAGTTACTATGTCAGCTATTTCATAAGTAATTTTTTCCTGCCTAGCCTTGTTATATTGCAGAGTTAAATCCGTGATTAAATCGAAGGCTGCGTCGGTAGCATTTTTCATGGCAATCATCCGGGCACTATGCTCAGAAGCTTCTGCTTCGTAAATTGCCGTTCTTACTTGATTTTCCAGGTAATGCGGCAAAAGATTGTCTAAAACTTCTCTAGGAGATGGTTCTAGCAAAAATTCACTGAATTTTGTTTCTTCTTTGACATCCACTTCCTCCAGAGTTTCTATAGGCAGAATTTTTTTCCTAACAGGTTCCTGTTTTAAAGCAGAAATAAAATTATTATAAACAAGATAAACTTCCCGGTACACTCCTTGAATAAAACCGGTAACTAATATATTAGTGACAGCCGGAACAGATTTAGTAAAAGGTTCTTCGGAAAAATCAGCCAGAAGTTTTTTGTGCCATTTGACCACAAAATATTCTCCTTTTTTTCCAATAGAGATAAATTCCAAATTTTCTTCTTTTGTCAACCAATGATGTAGAAACCGATAAAGGTTTGTATTTAACCCACCGCATAACCCTTTATTGCTACTAATAAGAATGATTAATTTGCTGCCCCTTGGATTACCAAGACTAAAAAGAGGATACATATGGCGATCGATTTTTGGGGCCAGTTCTTTTACCGCCTTGGCAATTTTGTCAGCATAGGGTTTACCGTTTAATGCAGTGAGTTGGGCTTTTTTCATTTTGGAAGCAGCTACCATTTCCATGGCGCGGGTTATCTGGGAAATATTTTGAGCTGATTTAATTCTTCTTTTTATGAGTTTAATATTAGCCATTAAATTGTATTTTTAAAATCTTCAATAATTTTTTTTAAATCATTAATAACCGTATCCGATAGTTTGGCTTCTTTACTGATTTTATTTAATAGTGATTGATGACTGTTTCTCATATGTTCCAGAAATTTATTTTCGAATATGGTAATTTTATTTATCGGTATATTATCCAAATATCCGGATGTCCCGCAAAATAACAAAGCAACCTGTTCTTCTATCGGCATGGAGACAAGCTGACCCTGCTTGAGAAGTTCAACCATTCGGGCGCCTCTTTCAATCTGACTGCGCGTTTTTTCGTCGAGATCAGTGGCAAATTGGGCAAAAGCTGCCAAATCCCGATATTGGGCTAAATCCAATTTTAATTTTCCGGCTACCTGCTTCATAGCTTTAATCTGGGCTGCCCCGCCTACCCTGGAAACGGAAAGACCGACATTGATCGCCGGTCTTACTCCGGCATAAAAAAGATCAGGTTCAAAATAAATTTGACCGTCGGTTATGGAAATAACATTGGTCGGAATATAGGCTGACATATCTCCGGCTTGAGTTTCAATAATGGGAAGAGCGGTTAATGATCCACCTCCATATTTAGGAGCAAGTTTACAGGCTCTTTCCAAAAGACGGCTATGAAGATAAAAAATGTCCCCGGGATAAGCCTCCCGTCCGGAAGGCCGTTTTAAAATCAGGGATATCTGCCGGTAGGCCCAGGCATGCTTGGTTAAATCATCATAAACCACCAGAGCGTCTTTACCTTTATCCATAAAATATTCACCTATGGCACAGCCGGCATAAGGCGCAAGATACTGTAAAGAAGCTGAATCTGAAGCATTAGCAGCTACTACAATGGTATGATCCATAGCGTGATATTTTCTGAAGATATCAATAACTTGAGCAACACGTGAAGATTTTTGGCCAATTGCCACATAAATGCAAATCATATTCTGACCCTTTTGGTTGATGATGGTATCTAAGGTGACGGTAGTTTTTCCTGTTGCCCTGTCCCCTATGATGAGTTCTCTTTGGCCACGGCCAATCGGTATCATGGTGTCGATGGCTTTAATACCAGTCTGGACAGGAGTATCTACCGGCCGGCGTTTAGTCACACCCGGAGCGATTTTTTCAATAGGATAAAATTTCTGATAGTTTAAATCAGCTTTACCATCTAACGGGTTACCAAGAGGGTCAATTACCCGACCAAGCAAATCATCGCCGACGCCTAAAGATAACGTCCTCTTAATACCCTTAACTGAATCACCAGACTTAATTCCTAAGTAATCCCCAAGAATAATTACTCCAACCTGATACTCTTCAAGATTAATTGCTACTCCCAGGACGCCATTTTCAAATTCCACCATTTCAGCATAGGAAATATCTTTTAGTCCTGATATTTTTGCTATTCCATCAGCAACTTCGATTACTTCACCTTTAAAGCCAATTTCAAATGACAGCTTGGTCAAATCGATTTTTTTGATTATTTCACTGACTATTTTTGACGAGTCTAAGTATTTATCGAAATCTGTTTTCATAAAAGTATTTGTTGAAGATTATTAAGTTCCGTTTTTAACGAGGCGTCAAGATACCATTCACCGACCTTGACGGTAAACCCGGCTAAAATATTTTTATCGATTATGTTCTGTACCGGCAGTACCTCATTAAATATTTTTTTGAGAGTGATCTGAAGGTAATTTATTTGTTCGACCGTTAAGCGTATAGGAGAAGTTATGATAGCGGTCATTTAAGTTGTCTTTCCACTTCTTTAAGTTTTTTATCAATAATAGAACGGTGAATTTCTTCAGTTAAATCCGAGCTAATTAATTTTTCAACCATTTTCGCAGCTATGGCAATAGCCTTCTTGTGGAGGTCTTTATTCAATTTTTCGCTCATAATGGTTATTTCTTTTTCAGCTTTGGCTATAATTTCAGAAGCTTCTTTATCAGCTCTGGCAATTACTTCATTTTCCTTTTTCTTAGCTTCTTTTTTTGCTTCTTCGACAATTTTTTGGGCCTCCAACTTTCCTTTTTCTATTATTTCAGTTCTCTTTTTTTCGCTTTTTTCAAACTCAACCTTCATCTTTTCGCTATATTCCAATCCTTCTTCAATTTTCTTCTTCCTTTCTTTAAGCATATTGAGAATAGGTACATAGAGATATTTTTTTAATATCAATAAAAGTATCAAAAAGTTTATAACCTGTAATAATAACGGGATAGGTTGAATACCTAATTTTTCCATAAATTTATTGTTAAGTGAACTTTAATATTAGAGCAATTACCAGAGCATAAATAGCTAATGCTTCAGTAAAAGCTATGGCTAAAATCATATTAGTTCTGATTTTTCCCTCAACTTCTGGATTGCGACCAATAGCCTCAAGACCTTTAGCAGCCAATAATCCTATTCCAATACCCGGTCCAATTACTCCTAAACCGATGGCTAAGGCTGTAGCTATCGCTTTCATACCTTCATCTGACATAACTTCACCTCCTTTTTAATTTTTTTAAATTATTTTTTTTCAGACTAATGTTCTGCATGGGCAGTTGCTAAAGTAAAAAAGACTGCTGAAAGCATAGCAAAGACAAGAGCCTGTATAAAACCGACAAAAAGTTCTAGTCCTAAAAAGGGAATGGGAGCTAAAAGCGGGACTAAGAAACCAATAACAGTTAAAAGTACTTCACCGGCAAAAATGTTGCCAAAAAGCCTAAAAGCAAATGAAATCACTCTGGAAATTTCCGAAATCAGTTCCAGAATACCAACAACAAAATTTAAAGGGTTAGTGATGTTAAAAAATTTACTTAAATATTTAATACCCAATGAGCTTATACCGGCGTATTGAACATAAATAACTGTTAGGAGAGCCAAAGCAAAGGTCATATTCAAATCAGCTGTCCCTGCCCGGAAAAATGGGATAAATTCCTCCTCCTCAACATAGATTCCGATGGTCCCGACTCCCGGCAAAATACCCGACCAATTTAAAAAGATAATAAATATAAATATGGTAATTAAGTAAGGAAAATATTTATCTACTTTATCTTCTAGAATTTCTTTAAATAGAGAATGCAAACCACCGATTAACATTTCCATGACAAGCTGCAGATATCCGGGGATTAATGTCAGTTTGGAATAGGTAATCATTGAAAGCAAAATAAGAAAAATCATCACCAGCCAGGTTGTAATCAGAGAATTAGAGATCGGAATTCCAAGTAAATAAGAGATATTTTCAGCTTTTAGAGAAATATGAATCGGAGCCATAATATAAATTATTAAAAGCTGTCCTTAACAATTTTATACATACTAAATAGTGATAAAAAAAGCCCAATAAGAATAAATAAAAGAGTCAGTTTAGGGCTAGTTTTTAAATTACGGTCAAGATATGAACCTAAAAATGCTCCAGCGACTAAAGGAATTACTACGGAAAAGCCTAATTCGGTAGCGATTTTTATTCCTTTGACCATTTCATTAATATTTATCCCGTCAGTCTTTTTCTTTTTATCAGAAGGTAATTTTTTATTTAAACTATCAGTTATTATTTTAGATTTTGATTTCACAAATTAAACTCTCCCCGAGAATTACAGGGGATGTCACTAAATTTTAATTAAGGCTTTTATTCAAGTCAAGATGTAAGCAGTTTCGCATCATCCACTAAGACAGAAAGGCGGTCATCTTTTTGGTCGACTTTGCCTTTGATCAGAACCACTTTATCCGATACCCAGGTAAATTTGGTTCTTTCGAAAACTTTCGGGAAAACTATCAGTTCGCAATTGCCGGTAAAATCATCAATTTTAACGAAAGCCATTTCCTGACCACCCTGCCTGGTAGTAATTTTTTTAATCTTGGTAATTATTCCGCCGATAATGACTGTTGATTTGACAGATGCGAGCATATTAATCCTGTGAGTAACCCGACGTTCAAGATCTTTAATATGAGCGTTCAGCGGATGTTCAGTAATATAAAAGCCTAAATACTGCTTTTCAAACATCAGAAGTTCTTCACGCGACAATTCCTCTATTTCCGGCAACTGATCACCAATTTCCTGATTTTGTTCCAGATCAAAGAGCATCGCCTGCCCGCTATCTTTTTTTAACTTGCCTTTATGTACCCGATCAACAATTTCCGAATAAGCAGCTAAAAGAGCAGCACGTTTGCCGAAAATATCCAAAGCTCCGGACTTGATCAGACTTTCGACCGTTTTCCGGTTGACTTTGGCAAGATCAACTCTTTTCAGAAAATCGGTTAAAGATTCAAATGAACCATCCTTATTTCTGGTTAAAAGAATTGAATCTATGGCTGCTGTTCCCACATTTTTAATAGCAGACAAACCGAAGCGGATTTTTCCCTTTGAAGAACCGTCCTTTTCAATTTTAAATTCGATATCCGACTGATTAATATCAGGACCCAGTAAACCAATATTCATCCGGCGACATTCCAAAATAGCCTGGGAAATTTTTTCATCTCGCAAAGGACCGGAGGTACTTCTACTTTCGGCAGCCAAGACAGCTGTCATGAATTCCACCGGATATTTGACTTTCATATAGGCTGTTTGGTAGGCAATCAGCCCGTATGAGGCAGAATGGGCTTTATTAAAACCATAACCGACAAATTTTTCGATCAAGGAAAAGATTTTTTCAGACATACCCGGTGACAGACCTTTTTTAGCACAGCCCTTGATGAACTTTTCCTTTTCCTTTTTCATGACTTCCCTTTTTTTCTTGCCAATAGCCATTCTTAATTTATCAGCTTCCACCATGGAATAACCGGCCATCTTATTGGCAATCTGCATACACTGCTCCTGATAAACGGCAATACCGTAAGTTTCAGCCAAAATGGGTTTAAGGTCTGAATGGAGATATTTGATAATTTTGGGATTTTCCTTAGCTTCAATAAAGGTAGGGATCCATTCCATCGGACCCGGCCGGAAAAGGGCAACCATAGCGGCAATATCGGAAAATTTAGTCGGCTTTAAGTCCCGGGCCAACCTTCTCATACCGGCTGATTCAAGCTGGAAAATACCGGTAGTTTCACCGGAAGAAATTAATTTATAAACATCCTCTGAGTCTAAGGGAATATTCTTGATATCGATTTCCTCGTTTCTGGTTTCTTTAACAAAATGGATGGCCATTTCCAGGATAGTTAAATTTCTTAAACCCAGGAGATCCATTTTGAGCAGTCCGACCGCAAAACCTTCTGCAGCATTAAGGTCCAAACAGTACATATCATATTGGGTGATAATTTTTTGTCCTTTAGTTTCCCGCTGCAGCGGGGTGTAGTAGGTAAGAGGCTTGTCGGAAATTACAATACCTGCAGCGTGAACCGAGGCATGACGGGCCACCCCTTCCAATTTTCTGGCCAAGTCAAGAAGATTTTTAGTCTCCTCCTCGTTCTGATAAGCCTGGGATAATTCCGGTGAAGTCTGGATGGCTTTATCGATAGTCATAGGAAATCCCTGGGCGCCAGGAGGAATTAATTTGGCAATCCGGTCCGGCTGGATATAAGGCATGCCCAATGCCCGGCCGACGTCACGGATAGCCTGCCTGGCTTCCATGGTGCCGAAGGTGATGATCTGGGCTACCCGGTCACTGCCGTATTTTTCAGTAACATAGGCAATGACTTCATCCCTCCGGTCATCGGCAAAGTCAAGATCAATATCAGGAGGTGATGGTCGGTCGGGATTAAGAAATCTTTCGAAAGGAAGATTATGGATAATCGGATCAAGATCGGTGATGCCCAAAACATAGGCTACCAGACTTCCGGCAGCAGAACCCCTTCCTGGACCGACAGCAATTTTCTTTTCTTTAGCCCAGTTGACAAAGTCGGCGGTAATAAGAAAGTAGGTGGAATACCCCTTTTTGCTGATAATATCCAACTCATAATTAAGTCTTTTTTCCAGTTCCGGAGTAATACGGCTATAACGCTTATTTATCCTCTCATAACTTAATTTTTTAATGTAAGTATCTGCTGTTTCACCCTCTGGAACTTCAAATTTAGGTAAAATCCATTTTCCCAGCTCAATTTCCGTCTGACACATTTCGGCAATTCTGACGGTATTGTCGATGGCTTCAGGATACTGGATAAACAAACCTTTCATTTCTTCCCTCGTTTTCAGATAAAAATCAGGTGAGGAAATCATGGAAAGCGGCCTTTTATTTTCCAGTATGGTACGTTGTGTTTGGATGCAGAGTAAAATCTCCTGAGCATAGGCATCAGTATTCAAAAGATAGTGAATATCATTGGTTGCCACCAAGGGAACTCCTAATTTTCTGGAAAGATTGACCAATTTTTCGTTGACGATATCCTGCTCGGGAATATTGGGATGTTTTTGGAGTTCAAAATAATAATGGTTCTGGGAGAAAATTTCCAAAAACTGCCTGGCTTTTTTTTCGGCTGTCTCGTCCTGGTTATTCAGCAATAGTTTGGGGATTTCACCGTTTAAACAGCCGGATAAGCAGATTAAGCCCTCACTGTGCTCCCTTAAAATTTCCATATCTATCCGAGGTTTATAATAATAGCCCTCAAGATGAGCATGAGTAACCAGTTTCATCAGGTTTTGATAGCCAGTTCTGTCTTTAGCCAGTAAAACGAGGTGATACTGATCGTTATCAAGTCTTGCCTGTTTATCGAAGCGGCTGCGGGAAGCCTGATAACATTCGACTCCGATTATCGGTTTAATACCCGCTTCTTTAGCCTTTAAAAAAAACTTTATCGCTCCGTACATAGCTCCATGATCGGTAAGACCCAAACAATCCATGCCTAATTCTTTGGTCCGATTGAGCAAATCCGGTATTTTGGTAAGGC
>MFJM01000004.1 GCA_001779205.1 Candidatus Gottesmanbacteria bacterium RIFCSPHIGHO2_02_FULL_39_14 | reverse complement strand
AGAATTTTTTGGCTTTTTTTGATTGTCTCTTTGATTTTTCTGTGGATTTCATTAGGCCCCTTTGCTCCTTTGAATCTCCACGATCTTTTATACCGGATTCTGCCTCTCTACCGCTTTATCCGTATACCCATCCAAAACCTGATCATACCGGTTGTTTTACTCCCCGTACTGCTGTCAATGGTCCTTTCTAAAATAAAAAACAACTTCTGGAAAGCCGCAATCGGTTTAGCTGCCGTAGCTGAATTATTTTTTTTCAGCCGCTCCTATATTTTTCCCGTAAGTTTGCCTAAAAGCAACCAGAAAATACTCGGGCAGCTGCAGCAGGATATAGTACTACCGGGGCGGATAATGCCGGGATTCCGGGTGATCTCACCACTTTTACCGAAATTTGAAATGAATGCGCCGTTGAAAGAGAAGATATTTTCAACCTCAGGTTATGATCCGGTTATTCTGAAAAATTATCACCGTTTTGCCGACAGCGTTAACCAGTCAGAAGAAAGCAGCCTGCTTTGGTACAATGTGGAAATCCCGCCTCTTAAAAGCGATCCCCAAATGATGAATTTTCTCAATGTCAGCCGTCTCTTATTTGACGACCCGCAAATCCAACCCGCTGATTTTAGGTTGTTGGAAAGGGGAACGGATTATGTCCTTTATGAAAATGACAGGGCAATTCCCAGATTTTTTTCGGTAACAGAGGCTGTTTTTGCTGAGGATGATGAGGCAGCCGGACTGATCGCACAAAGGAAAGTTGATTTGACTTCCCGGGTAATTTTGCCAAACAAAGACAGGGGTAAACTAAGCGACTGCCCTTCCGGCAAAATTGATAAAGATATAAAAATCAGAAGTTATAAGGCTAACCGCATAAAACTGGAATCCGATTATGGATGCGCTGTCTGGCTCAGTTCCAGCGAAGCCTATTATCCCGGATGGCAGGCAACAATAGATGGAGAAAATACCTATATTTACAAATCAAATATGGCATTTCGGACAATTTATTTACCCGGAGGGAAACACGTTATTGAGTATTTTTATAACCCAAAAATCTATTATTATGGCTTTATGATTTCATTTTTATCAATAATTAGTCTGATTTTAGTCTTGAGGAATAAAAATGAACAATAAGCTTAAATTAACCGTTCTGATTTTTTTCCTGGTTTATCTGGTTGTCAATTTGATTATTCTGCCTGATTACGGATTATCCTGGGATTATCATAATCATTACTACGCGGGTTTGAAGCACTTAGGAATTCAACTGCCTTCGGACAGTTCAAAAATCCCGTTTTCCCCTCCTGATCCAAGGGAGACGACAGATGACCCTTTCGGTCCGTTCACCCAAATCATTCCCGCTTTATCCCAAACCGTTTTTCATGACAGGTTTAATATTTTACCGGCAGGAATTGCCTACAATCTGCCGATGGTGTTTTTTGGGGTTGCGGGAGTTTTTATCCTTTTTCTGTTTCTTTTGGAAGCCTTCGGACCGGTCGAGGCAATAATCGGTTCAATTTCTTTAGGTTTACTGCCCCAGTATTTTGCCTATCTCCATAATAATATGAAAGATATTCCGAATAGCACGGCTTTTACCTTAGCTGTCTATTTATTTTACCGTTTAATTAAAAAACCTAATTGGGTGTCATTATTATTAGCCTCTGCCTCTTTTGCCTTTGCTTTCAATGTCAAAATCAATTCAGTTTTCATTCCGGTTATCTGTTTAATTTATTTTTTGTCAGTCAGAAAAAAATCTGACTTCCGAATCTTAAGCTATTTTTTGCTGGCTCCGTTATTTGCTTTATTGTTATGGTGGCCTTTTTGGCAGGATCCGGTCAGGAAACTTCTGGAAATACCCGGCTTTTATTCACGGAATACTTTCAACATGCCGAATCTTTTATGGGGGAAGATTTATCAATCCGGGATTAATATTCCTCTGTTTTATCCTTACAGCTTTTTACTGGTCACGACACCCCCGCCGGTTTTGATAGCGGCTGTCGTCGGCTTAATTTTTTCTTTCAGGAAAATATTTTCGAGAAAAAAGGAATATCTTCTTGTTATTCTCTGGTTTTTCATACCCCAATTGCGTTATTTAAGCCCGAAAATGGGCGCCATTGACGGAGTGAGGCATTTTATGGAAGTCCTGCCGGCCCTGTCAGCCCTTGCCGGAATAGGTACGGCCATATTTAGGAAAACTTTAATCATGAGAATTGGGGCTATGATGACAGTAGTTTATCTGGTAGCCATTCTGGTGCTCTTTCATCCTTACCAGGCCAGTTATTTTAATTTTGTAAGCGGAGGTATTAAAGGAGCCCGGGGGAGATTTGATATCGATTTCTGGGGGACGCCGCAGAAAGAAGCCGTTCTTTGGTTAAACAAACGGGCGCCTGCCGGTGCTTTTGTTCATATTGTTATGGCTCAAAGCACGGCTTCCGTTTATCTGAGGAAAGATCTATTGGATAATTTAAACAAAAAGCCATACAGGGAGAGCGACTATACGGTTCTTTTAAACCGCCAGTCGTTTTTTCCGCTTTATGCAATTGAAACTTACAAAGATGAAAAAATAAAAAACAACAGGACAGTTTTCTCAGTTTCCCGGCAGAATGTACCTTTAGTCTGGGTCTTTAATTAAATTTCTTGTAAATAAAGATATAACAGTGCGGGAATATAGGAAAAACATGTCCATAAACTGTGATTTACTGCTGCCATAAAAACGGTTGGGGTAAAAAACGGGAATTTCGCGAATTGCCAGTTTAAGCTTTTTTGCCTCAAAAAGCAATCTGATGAAATAATCTCCGTAGCCTCTGAAAATGTCAGCGGTTAGCAAAGGCTGCAGTTTTCTTTTTTTAAACATAAAAAAGCCGCTCAAATTATCGTGAGTGGGAAGTTTAAGAATAAATCTGATCACGCGATTGTAAATAAGACTTAAAAAATTACGCCAGCGGTTTTCCATGCCTCCGCCTTTCACGTAGCGGGAACCGACTATTATGTCAGATTCATGGATCAGGCGGTACATTTCCGGAAGTTTGTCAGGGTTATGGTTAAAATCCGTATCCATCACCGTAACGAGATTACTTTTGGCCTCTCGGATTCCTTCCAAAATCGATCTGGCCAGGCCTTTATCTTTCTTTCTGATGATCGTCCGGACGCAAGAAGTTTGGCCGCGGTATGTCTTTTTAGTCAAAAGACCCGTCCCATCCGGACTGTTGTCGTCGCAAATGATTATTTCATAATTTATTTCTCTTAAATTTTTGCTGATAGCCTCAATCAGGGGAATGATATTTTCGGATTCATTGTATGTCGGCAGTATGACGCTTAAGTCAGGTTGAAGGCGGTTCATAAGTTGAAGCGATTCTGATAATATCAGATCATATAAGTTTTACCGCAAAATGCAAATTGCCTTTTTATCTTACTGGTCCTGTCCCCGAACGCCTTTGGGAATCCTGTCTTCCGGAGGCATGAATGTTTATATCCTGAATTTAGCGTCAGAATTGGCTAAATTAGGACACCGAATAGATATTTTTACCAGAGAGCATTCCCGTCAAAAAAACAATATTGTTAATATCGGCAGATATGTCCGTCTGATCCATCTGAAAGCAACAGGAGATGATAATTATCAGAAAAGCTTGGAATTTGGCCGTAATCTTATTGGATTTATTAAAAATAATTCACTGAAATATGACATATTTCACTCTCATTATTATTATTCTGCCTTAAGCGGGATTGAAGTAGTTAAACATGTCAAAGCACCCCTGGCTGTAACCTTCCACACGTTAGGGGAAATGAAAAAAATATATGCCGGCACCATTGACAAGCCCAGGATCGAGGCGGAACGGGGAATAGTCGGGGATGCCGATGCTTTAATTGCCTCAACGGAACTTGAGAAAGATGAATTGATACGCTATTATCAGGCGAATCCGGAAAAAATACATGTTGTCATACCGGGAGTTGACCATAGGCTATTCAGGCCGAAAAGCATGACTTTAAGCCGGCGTAAACTGAATTTGCCCCAGAATAAAAAAATAATCTTATTTGTCGGCAGGATTGATCCGGTAAAAGGCATAAGCCTTTTGATAGAGGCGGTAGGCGGCATGCAGGTGGAGGTCCTTCTGATCGGAGGAGATATAAAAAGCCGCAGTTTCTGGCAGCATCCGGAAGTTAAAAGGATTAAAGATAATATTGAAAGCAAAAAGTTAGAGGGTCGTATAAAATTTCTGGGAAGCAAAGCCCACCGTTTATTGCCGTGGTTTTATTCGGCCGCTGACCTGGTCGTCCTGCCCTCAGTCTATGAATCTTTCGGTTTAGTCATTTTGGAGGCGATGGCCTGTGCGGCTCCCATTATTGCTTCAAGAAGCGGCGGGTTAAAATATTTGATAGAAGACGGGAAAACAGGTGTTTTTTTTGAATCCGGTAATTCCGCTGATTTAGCAGAGAAACTTAAAAAGCTTTTGCTGTCCGAAAAGCAACTGGTTCAAATGGGGACACGGGCATATTGGGAAAGCCAAAAATACTGTTGGGATAAACAGGCTGTTAAAATGGTTGAAGTTTACCGCAAATTATCAGGATGAAACCGACAGAATTTATATTTATAAGGCACGGAGAAGTCTATAATCCGAAAAAAGTCCTTTACGGCCGGCAAGGAAGATTCGCCCTGTCCCTTAAAGGCAGACAGGAAGCAGAAGCAGCCGGACGTATGCTGATGAGTCGCAGTATCAGTCTGATCATTGCCAGTCCGATGCTCAGGACCCGCCAGACGGCAAAAGTCATCGGTGATATTATCGGTGTCAAGCCGCGTTATTCACGGCTATTACTTGAAGTCAGGACAATTTTTGAAAAAATTTCCCTGGCCGAATACCATGAGAAAATCCAAGTAAATCTTTACTCGGAAGAATTTGTCAGTAAAGGCCAGGAACCGGTTGAAGAGATAGCTAGCCGGATGATGAAGTTTGTGAAGCAGAAAGCCCGGCAATATCCCGGAAAGACTATTTTGGTTGTCTCTCACGGGGATCCGATTCTTATTTTGAAAGCCGTGTCCATAAACCGCGAATTCTCCTGGAATTACAAAAGAAGCAATTATCTTAAGACAGGTGAATTTATGGCCTTAAAATACAGTCAGGGAGTTTATGAATGGGAGGAGAATGACAATCAGTAAACAGAAGAAATTTATATATCTCTCAGCTTCTATTTTTCTGTTTCTGGCATTTGTCCTGTTCGCTTTGTCTGTCAGAAACGACATTTTCAGGAATTTCGATTACCAAACAATGGTCGCTTCCCAGAAATATACAACAGCTCTTGCCGACTACCCTTTTTCATTTTTAAGCATTTTGGCTTCAAGTGAAATGACTTTTCTCATAGTCAGCTTTATATTTATTTATCTTTTATACCGGAAAAGACATCTCTTTTTAGGTATTTTTCTTTATATTCTGATTTATCCTCTGGAACTATTGGGAAAACTGCTCATTTATCACCCCAAACCGCCTTTGTTTTTATTCAAATATGTCCTGGATTTTCATTTGCCCTCCAGTTACATCGTCCAGACCAATTATTCCTTTCCTTCCGGACACATGGCTAGGACCGCTTTTCTGGCTGTGGTCTTGTTGGCTATTATTAACGTAAAAAAATCTGCCGTATTTAAAATAACCGCTGTTTTAATCCTGACTTATTTCATGTTCCACAGCCGCATATATTTGGGAGAGCATTGGTTTTCGGATGTTGCCGGCGGATTGCTTCTGGGATCAGCCGCCGGTTTTCTGTCTCTGGTATTCTGGTAAACATGAATAATATTATCGATAAAACATCCTTATATTTGACTCAGTACCTGGCAATGGATTTTTTCGGTTTCAAACATCATTGCCCTTACTGGTCAAACAGGATAAAAGAAGGTCAGGTAAGGATAAGAGGTTTTTTAAACGGCAAGGGGGAAGCCAAGTCAATCCGGCAGGAATTGCTGCGCCTTTTGTCCGAAACTGCAGAAAGCAGGGCAATGGCCGGGAATCAGGATAACTTAAGTCTTTTGGCCAAGAGAAACCGCATCGGCATAGACTGCTCAGGCTTTTTATACCGGGTTTGGGATTTTTTGATGAAACATAAATTCAGGAACAATAAATTTTCAGATTTAGATAATGTCTTTCCCGAGGGGATTAACAGGACCAATGCCAAAAGCCTGACCGATAAAAAGGTAGCCGTCAGAATTAATAAAATAAATGAAATCCGCTTTGCCGATTGCTTCCGTTTGAATGGCGGAAGGCATATAGCTTTTATTAAAGAAATAACAGCGGAAAAATTGATTTATGTCCATGCCTCATCATCCCTGACTCTTATCCGGGGAGTGCACGAGGGGGAGATTTCACTGCATGATAGGGAAAAAAATCTGGCTGATCAGGAATGGCGGGAAGAGGCCCCGAACGGGGGTACTTTGAAAAAATATTTCAAACCGAGAAAAGGCGACGGCATATGGCGGCTTAAAGCATTCGCTTAAATTTTTAATGGAAAATCTTACGGAATTTATCAATAGAATTAAAAATGCCAGGATTCATATTGTGGGAGTGTCCGGTTCAGAAGGGTCGAGCATTCTGAATTTCCTGGTCAATAATAATATAAATCAAATTACAACCCATGATTTTGTAGCGACCGAAAATCTGGAGAAGAATTTTAAAATCTGGCATAAAGGTTTAGAAAGCAAAAACCGTGACCGATTATTTAAGGAATTTCAGCGGAATTTGGGCAAGACCCGGTTTTATGACAAAAAGAAATATCTCAAAAATATTGAAGGGGCTCAGATAATCTTTGTTAGCCAATCCTGGAGGCTTTACCCTCAAAATCAGCCTTTAAAGCGTATAAAGGATAAAATCCCTTTTTATTCCCTCACCCGCCTTTATTTGGATTTTGCGCCGGCCGCAATTATCGCGGTTACCGGCACGGTGGGTAAAGGCAGCTGCGCATCCCTAATAACCGAAATACTCTCACATGGCAATAAAAAGGTATTTTTCGCGGGCAATGAAAGCTGGAGAATACAGTTGGCCGATAAATTCAATCTGATGAAACCTTCTGATTTTTTAGTCATTGAAGTCTCGCACAGACAGTTGAGTGAGGGATTTACTAAACCTCCCCAAATTCTTCTTATGACCAATTTATTTCCCAACCATTTGGATGAAATGAGGTGGCCTGATTATGTCAGGCTGAAGATGTCCCTAGCCCGTGCTCAGGGAGTAAATGACCGGTCGATAATTAATTATGATAATTCCAAGCTGAGGAATCAAACGCAAAATCTTAACTCTCAAAGATTTTATTACAGCCTTAAAGTGAAAAATATGAATATAAAAAGTGTCCGGAATATATATGACGAACTTATGAATATAAAAAGTGTCCATTATCCTGAGAATATTCTGGCAGCATCTACTGTCGCTAAAATCCTGGATATTGATGGTAAAACCATAATTGACACAATAGCTAAATCAGAGGGTCTGCCGGCCAGGATACAGGAAATCAGAAATTATAACGGCATCAGAATTATCGATGATATCAAAAGTACCACTCCCTGGGCGACACTGGCGGCACTTGAAAAATTTAAACCGCCACTGGTGTTGATTGCCGGTGGAGATACCAAAGGGATTGACGGAAAAGTGCTTTGGGATTTTATTTGGAAAAATAAAATAGAAATTGTTTTTATGGATAGCCCGCTTTCTAAAGAAGCTGAAAATAAATTTCCCCCCGGTGCCTGGCAAAGGACAGACAGCCTTGAAGAAGCCCTAAAATTAGCTTTAAATAAAATTCCTGCCGGAGGAACCGTTTTAGTTTCACCGGCAGCGGCCAATTTTTACAGCCGCTTTATCAAAGGGAAAAAATCCCTTAGGAAAATAGTTACTTCTCTTCTTCCAGAGGCGCAAGTTTCAGGGGATCCAGGGAAATAATTTCATTTTCAATACCGCAGGCGGAACATTCAATCAGTAATCCCTTCCTCAACTCCTTTTCGGTTTTTAGAGGATTGTCGCATTCAGGGCAATTAAGCAGATTTGGTACGTCAGTCATCTGAGGATATAATTATAACATTCCCGTAATATGAAAATTACAAATCAGGGTATCTGGTATTTTGCTAAGATGCTGCCGGAAATATCCAAACCGTTCCGCTTGACTTTGGGAGAAGGCAAGACAGCGTTTTCTGAGAAGTCCGGTCTATATTTTAAATGCGAATTCTTAAATCCGACCGGTTCAATCAAAGACAGGGGGTTATGTTTCCAAATATCAAAGCTGGCGGAAAAAAAAGTCAGGCACGCGGTTATCTCCAGCTCCGGCAATGCCGCCCTGGCCGCCTCCGCTTACTGCCGTCTTGCCGGGATCAAATTGATTGTTTTTGTTTCGCCTAATATTAATACAGCTAAACTGGCAGCCTTAAAAGAAAATTCGGATGTTTATATTGACAGCCGCCCTGTCTCAAGCGCTCACCAATATGCGCTTAAAAATAATTTCTATAATCTCAGGCAATCGACGGATCCTAACGCCGCATACGGATTTGAAACAGTAAGTTTTGAAATAGATGAAGAAATCGGCAGAATTGATGATCTTTTTCTGGCGGTCTCCAGCGGTACAGCCCTCAAGGGCATGGCCGACGGATTTAAAGAATCGGGTTACCTTCCCCGGTTTCATGCAGTTCAAACCGCCAAAATTTATCCCTTGGCCGGACAGTTTGACACTGATTTTATCCGGGAAAATACGAGTTTAGCTGATGCCATTGTGGCCCGGACACTTCCCCGGGAAGGGGAACTTTTAAAAATCATCCGGAAATCAGGAGGTTTTGGCTGGGTCATCCCAAATAATGATATGCAAAACGCGCGCTCGGCATTGCTGAAAATGGGCCTGGATTCATCTTTTGAAGGCGCAGCTGCTTATGCTGCTGTGGAAAAAGCGAAAAGTAAGGGTTTTTCTTTAGGAAAAACTGTGGTTATATTGACAGGCAAATATTACCCGGATGAATAATTGGTCTCAAAAATTTAAGCAGCCGATTTTTTTTGTGACTCCCGATATCAAAAGGGGATTGGGACTTGAGGATGTCTTTCCCAACTTCCATATCATTGTAAGCTTTTGGGACGAATTGATACCGGTTTTAAGAAAAAAGGGCAGCCGCATATTTTGCCTGGAAGAAATATCTGAGAGATACTCCCCGGTCAATAATTCCGGCCAGCTGCTTTCCCAGGACGCGGTCTTGAATTATATTAAAAAAGCATCAGGTTCCTCAGTTGCGCAAATCGCCTTTTTCAAACCTTCAGTGAAACTGGATGAAATTATCAAAATGAAGGGATTTAGAAAAATCGGCAATGACTCCGCGTTAAATAGGCAAATCGAAAATAAGGTGAATTTGCCTGAGTTTTTAGGGAATATGTCCGCCTATTTACTGCCGGGAAAAATTGGCAGAATGACGGATTTTTCCTTTGTGGAGGAAGCCGGACGGTTTAATTTGCCTCTGGTTGTCCAGTTCGGCTTCGGCTGGGCCGGCAAAAACACCTATTTTATCGATAAAGAGGAAGAATTTAAGCGTCTCAAAAAAAGGTTTCCCAACACGTTGGCTAAAGTAACTGCACAAATCAAGGCCTTAACAGTCTTAAACAACTGCTGTCTTTATCACGGCCAAGTTCTCATAAGTCCCCCGGCCCTTCAAATCAACGGCTTTTCCCTCTTGTCTCAAAACAAGGCAGCCACCTGCGGCAGGCAATGGCCGGCAGTTTTACCGGATAAACGGATGGAAAAAGAGATAAAAGATATATCAATAAGGGTAGGGGATATAATGAATAAAAGCGGTTTCCGCGGTTTTTTCGGTCTGGATTTTTTAATTGAAGAAAACACCGGCAAAATTTATTTAACGGAAATAAATCCGCGGCTGACCGCCTCATCTGCTTTCTATACTTATCTGGAAAAAGCAGCGGACTGCCTACCGCTTCTTTCATATCATTATGCCGAATTTTCTTCAGTTGATTTGCCCCTTAGGAGAGAAAACGGAAAGAGCGAAATCACAGGCTGCCAATTAAGTTTAAGGAACAGAGAGACTTTCGGGAAGATTAACATGCCGCAAAATTTTGGAATTTACGGCTATCAGGATAACAAGTGGCAGATAAAAAGAGTTGACTATAACTGGAAAGAGCTTAAAAAAAGTGAAATAATTTATTTTCCGCAAAATAAAAAGCTTCTTCAAAGTGAATTGGCCAGGATAGAGACGAAGATGCCGGCTGTTTCCTCAAGTTACCAATTGGCTCCCTGGGTAAAACACCTTTTTAGCCTCAATTTGTGATATACTTAATCTTTTCCTTATGAATAATATTGTCAGATTAAAGGAGCTATCTTCCAAGCTTAAAATAGAAGATAAGAAAAAGCGGATTGCCGAAATAGAATCGGCATCAGCCAATTCCGCTTTTTGGTCCGAGCGCGAGAAGTCAACCTCAGTCATGAAAGAACTGGCTGTTTTGTCTAAACAGGTTAAAGAAGTAGAGGAAATAGAAAGTGAAATTAATTCCGGCCGGGCAGAGACAGCTGAGATAAGAATGAACAAGCTGGAATTCGACCTGTTTTTTTCCGGTCCCCACGATAGGGAAGGAGCCATAATTTCCATTCACGCCGGACAGGGAGGTACCGAAGCTATGGATTGGGCTGAGATGCTTATGCGCATGTATTCCAGATTTATCGAATCCAAGGGATGGCATTATGAACTTGTTGATCAGACAGCCGGAGATGAAGCCGGTGTTAAAAGTGTGACTATGACTGTACCTGAATATCTGGCATACGGATACCTCAAAGGGGAATCCGGAGCCCACCGTCTGGTCCGGCAATCTCCCTTTAACGCCGACAAATTGCGGCAGACATCATTCGCTCTTGTCGAAGTTATTCCGGTCATAGAAGATAACCGTGAGGTGGAAATTAAAGATGATGATCTGGAGTGGGATTTTTTCCGTTCAGGAGGCAAGGGAGGCCAAAATGTCAATAAAGTTTCAACTGCCGTCAGACTGAAGCATAAGCCGACAGGCATTATTGTTGAATGCCAGGAGCAGCGTTACCAGGGGCAAAACAGGGAAACAGCCCTGAAATTACTAAGAGGAAAGCTTTGGCATTTGATGGAACAGGCAAAAGTGAATCATCTTTCCGAACTTAAAGGGAAATACAAACCTGCCTCATGGGGTAATCAGATACGTTCTTATGTTTTGCATCCGTATCATCTGGTAAAGGATGTCAGAACCGGCCACGAGACTTCTGACAGTAAAAGTGTTTTGGACGGTAATATCGAGCCGTTTCTGACTGCTTACTTGAAAAAATTCTCAACTGTCGTATAGTAAGAAATACAGATGGATCCGATCCCACCGCCATTGGTTCATAAGCTTGATTCAGGCAAAACTTTTAATAAAATCTTAAGCGTTGCCATGTTGATAGTCATCGCGGGAGTGGTTTCCGGTTATTATTTATTTAACCGGACCTCACCTCAAATTACCGCGGATTTAAGGAATGGCGGGACGGATCAGACTGAGGCGGTTGCTTCCTTGGACGGAAAGACTTTCAAGGATAGTGCAGAAGGACAACTGGTAGAGGGAGGAGTGGATGGAGAAGGTACTCATTCGCTTAAGAGACCGGGCGGTGAAAACCAGACAGTTGCTCTTACCTCTTCGGTTTTAGACTTGTCCAAATTTGAAGGAAAGAAAGTCAAAGTCTGGGGAGAGACATTTG
>MFJM01000003.1:3820-11854 GCA_001779205.1 Candidatus Gottesmanbacteria bacterium RIFCSPHIGHO2_02_FULL_39_14 | reverse complement strand
CTTGAGGCTAAAATACCATAATTCTTATTTAATGGATTTTGTGGATTTTGGGATGGTACTAGAATTTCCAATCACAAAACTCCGCAGAATAAACGGTTCTCAAAAATACAATTTTACCCTCTCCTGTTCTTTTCCCGGGGTAAATCTGCCTTCCGCTTCTTTCATTCTTCCAATTATATTTGTTATTATCCTTCCAAACTTTTTCTTATCGGAAATCAATGCCTCATGCGGCCAGTCTTTAATTGTAGCCTCGAAAACAGTTGGGGTGTTTGGGAAATATCCTCCCTTAGCAGTAAATTTTTTTCTGCGGTCAAATAATCTTCTTTATCAGTACCCGAAATACGATTTAATGAAGGTGTTAGCAAATGATATCGGGCCAGTTTTATCAGATCTCTTTCTCTCCAAACTGTTTTAATTACTCTTTTTAGAACCGGATATTTGTCTTTATATTCCTTCTTCAAAATATCTTCAATCTCCAGAGTCAATTCTCCGCCAACCAAAGCTCTGTCAATGGCAATTAATATATTTCTCTCGTCTGAAATTAAATATGGCGGTTTATCTATTTTTTCTTCATCTTCATTCATCTCCATCCAACTCTGCCTTTTTATTTCCATTTCGCGGCGCAGCATTCTTAATCTGAATTCCTCGCTCGGATCGCCCAACTGCATCGCTTCATCAAGCCTCATCTCTACATCGACAAAATCATCCGGAGATGGCCACATCTCTCTCACACCCCTGATTAAATTTTTAAAGTCCAGTGTTCTGAAGAGTTTATCTAGCGTCAGCACTTTCTGTTCAACTACTCCTCCCGGCTGAAACAGAATTAGGCCTTTTATATTAATATTTAATCCGCTGTCCTTAATCAGTTTTGCCAAAATCGGCTCGATATAATGGGCTTCCATGCCTCCTAGAGAATGGGCTACCAGAAAAATATTGTCACAATGATTCCTTTTGATTAGTTCAAAGATAAAAGCTGCCTGATAAGCTGCTCTCTCAGCGATGTTCTCGGGGAATTTCGCACCTAAAGTATCTATGCTGGCAGATGAACTTAAAACGGCAGCAAGAGCAGGATTCATTGAAGAAGATTCCATCTGATTAAACAGTTCAACCGCCAGTCCGGCATAGGTTGAAGCCATGGACTGAGCACCAAAAGAGTAGAGAGTTCTAATTTCCCAAAATTTTCTTTGGCAGTCGCCAAAGAAAACCATTGATTTCTGGGAACGCCGTGCGCTTCGCGCGATTGAAGTGTGAGGTTGAAGAAATACGAAGCTGAAAATTTTTAGGAGAGAAGATTTTTTTGGAGGGGAGGTCGGAAACGAAAGACATAACGCTTGCCCCGCCCTACCCGTGAGCGCGTTAAAAACTTTTGCCGATTTTGAAGATCGGCAAACTCCCTTTCATACGACCAAGCGTGAACTTTCCAAAAGATGGATATACTAATCCAAAAAAGAGAAGTATTCTAACTCCTATAACCCAAATCATAGATTTAAATTAAAATAGCCAATCAATTAGTCTCTGCCACCAATTCAACTTTTTCTCTGTCCCTGAATCAGATTGAGTAGTGGTAGCTTCCTTTTCTTCAACCTTAGCTATTTCAGGAGATTTTATTTCTTCTTTGGTTGAAAGCGTAGGAGTGATTGCCTTAGTCTCTGTTTTAGGTGGTGTGGGTGTTGAAATTTTGGGTGTTGTGGGAGCTGTCGGGGTTGGTGTTGAAATAGTCGGCGGTAAAGTACATGCGGTTCTGCCGCTGTTCCATACATAGCCAGTTTTGCAATTACAATTAAGATCTCCGTTGGCGGCTTTTGTGCCGTCCCAATCGACATTTATTCCAAAGCTATCCTGGCAAACTTGATTGTTTGATTTTATGGGAGCGAGAGTACAGCCGTCTTTCGTTGCATTAGGCTGATACCCGACATCGCACTGGCACATGGTTGAATCGGTAGCTGACGTATGTGAATTGAGAGGGCAAGTATTTTGAGACGCTGAATAATAGGTCGGCGTATTTGAATAACTTGTTCCTTGATACACGCAACTTGAACCACTCACCACATAGCCGTAATTACACTTGCACGATGATACGCCGTCGTAATAGGAATTGAGCGGACACGTAGGAGTTGTGGGGGTAGTATAAGTTGTTCCTGTATACACACAGTCTGTTTTGTTAGAGTTAACACTATACCCGTAATCGCACGAACATTTTCCCGTTAGATAATCTTTGGAAGAATTTGCTGGACAACTACTATAAGTGTTTCCGCTACCATAAGTCGTATTCCCGTAGGTGCTGTAACTACTTCCATCACTTCCGTATATGGTGTTGCCGTACTGACTGTAGCTTGTTCCATCACTGCCATAAGTCGTATTCCCATATTGACTCCAACTTGTACCATCGTTGCCATAGGTAGTATTGCCGTAGGTGCTGTAACTACTTCCATCACTTCCGTATATGGTGTTGCCGTACTGACTGTAGCTTGTTCCATCGTCACAATATGTAGTATTGCCGTATGTGCTACAGCTTGAGGCGGAAACCTCGTTTGTATTTAATGAAAAAATTGCAACGAGTATAAGTAATATTGGAATAATTCTTTTCATAAATTTATTTGATCAAATCATCTACGCTGATCTCTAGAGATTTTGCGATTTTCTTTAGCGCAAATATAAGCTTTCGCCCCGATACAACGGGAAGTTTAGGCATATATTTTTACGGGGATTACAAACTGCTTTTTAAAATCTTCATCATTATAATCCTGTCGTTTGTCTTCCAAATATAATTCAATTGCTTCTTTGATGTTTTCAAGGGCTGCCTCAAATGATTCACCCTGAGAAGCGCAACCCGGAAGTGCCGGAACCCAAACGGAGTAGCCTCCCTTTTTTTCTTCCTGAAAAACCGCAGAATATTCAAAAACCTTTTGTTTCATGAGCGTATAATATCTTAAAATCATCCGCTTGACAAGAAACTCCTCACTTTGTCACCATCAAAAAATCCCTCCGAGAAAAGCCTATAATTCACCGTCCATTGCTTTTCCTAATGGAATTTGACAAACCATTATTTATATTTTAAAATAATGGAAATGCAAAAAATAGTTTCAATTACCAGTCAAGGCCAACTTACTATTCCCCAATCAATGCTTCGGTCTCTTGGTATAAAAACACCTGTTAAAGCTATCATCCGAAAAAAAGAAAATATCCTGGAAGTGGAACCAAAAAAAAACTTCTGGTCGCTTTCTGGATCTTTAAAATCCGAAGTTAAATTATCGGATGCCGATCTCAGGAAAGCTCGGGAAGCTTTTTCAACCAAATGGAGCAGATAGTAGACACCAATATTATTTTAAGGTATCTGGTCGGTGACGATAAACAACAACAGCAGGAAGCTAATGTTTTATTTCAAAAAGCCGAAAAAGGGATAACTTCATTATTGATAAAACCTTTAATCATAGCTGAAGCTTGTTTTGTGCTTGAATCCTTTTATAAGAAAAGTAGAGAGGAAATCGCCGATACTTTTGAAGTATTTTTATCCCAAAAATGGCTGAGAGTAGAAGAAAGGGAAACCATGCTTATACTGTGGAACTGGTATAAAAGAAATTTTCATTTCGTAGACAGTTATCTTTTATCTTGGGCAAAACTCACCAATGGTAAAATAGCTTCCTTCGATCAAAGACTTCTTCGCAATTTGGATAATAAATAAATCACATTTCCCCATCAAAAAATCCCTCCAGGGAAAGCTATTCCTGCTTTTCCGTTCCCTCTTGATCAATAGTCTTCCTCGCTTGTGCTAATGGTTTCTGTTTGTCTACTTCATCAGTAATTTCTTTGATTTCAATATTAATACTTTCGACTTCATTTAATAATCTTTCCCGATTAAATACAGCTATAGTCAAAGCCGAAGAAAAATCCATTCCGCTTTCTCTTGCATTTTTATAACCAAAGTTTCTTAATGCCTTTGTTTCTTCTGCAATTTCAATCAGTCGATCTCTCAATCTCTCTGCTTTACTATATGATTGTTTTCTTGCTACTTTTGACATATTTGATTTCCGTAATATCTCAATAAGTTCGAAGATATCTTGTCTCGGATAGTAAAATTCGTTAGCCGCTTCCAATTGGACAATAAAATCCATGTCTTCAATTGCATGCTCAATATTTTCTGCATCAACAGCCAAAAGCCTCATTCCTATCGTTCCGAAAATTACTTCTTTATCCTCCTCTAAGGATCCAAATGCATAAACGATTCTTCCTAATTTTTTTTGTAACTTATTAAAATCTTCTATAAATTTTATTTTTTCTTTATTTACATAAATCATGGTTGCCGAATTCATTGCCTCGTGACTCACGCCTTCATAATAATCATCTGCATATGATTCACGCCAATCCATTTTTTCTCTTGCAATCATCTCCACGGCCGCTTCTGATAATGCCTCCCTAATCATTTGTCGAGAATATATCGTCAAAGCGGCCTCTAATTGTTCTTCGCTTATCTTCCCTTTATTAAACTCCTCAACAGCATTTTCAGCTTGACCTCTAAAATAACCCTCAATTTTATAATTTCTAGGATCAAAATATCTCTTATATAGATTAAAATGGTAATGATTAATCTCGTGAGCAATTCTTTCTTCTGCCGTCTTTCCTCCGCTGTCTAGTACGACAATTGTGGGAATTTCCGGATAAGCATCGTTCCAATTTAAACCGAAACGGTATGTTACCCTTGTATCGAGCACCCCCAAATTTTCAACATTTTCATCTTCGTAAATATTGCACGCTTTTCTTAAATCATCTTCATTGTCTACCACTAAAACTATAAGTGAACCATGCTGAAAAGCTTTAACTTTTCCTCGGGGTGGAGATTTATCTTTTCTATCTTTTGCTTGATATAATGCCTGTCCTAATCCTTCGGGATCTTTAGCAACGGTTACTTTGCTTAAAACTTTCTTGACCTGTAATTTATTTTTCTGAATTTGTTGATTAACTTTATCCCAAGGAGGTGTTAAATCCGAAATATCTTCCTCCGCTTCAAATCTCTGAAAAATTTTTCTAATCGAAATATATTGGCTATTAGCCTCAATGATTACTTGAGCATAATCCGGTATCACAATTCCCTGATCGCCGGAATTGGAAAAACGAATTGATTTTTCCTGTCTCGGTTAACCAATATTTAAAGGTTGATCCGGATTTTTTATATCCATTTTAAATCCATCACCGTCTCCACTTTTTTTATTCTATTTATCAAAATCCCTGGCAATAAATTTACATCAATCTCTTTTTTCTTCAATATGCCTTCCATAACCTCCCTTTTCTCCTCTCCGGCCACAATTGTCAATCCATAATCCAGCCTCCCGAACGCTTTTGGTGTAATGGTAATTCTTTCCGGAAATTCCCCCTTATTTTTATACCCGGTAACAAACGTATTCTTATCCCACTCCTTCCGGTATCCCGGCAAAAGTCCGGCCGTATGCCCATCGCGCCCTATCCCCAATATGGCCATTTTAAATTTATAACTCCTAAACAATTCCTCCATAATCCTGTTGTACTCGTCCGCAGCTCTCTCCAAACTGCCTTTTTGTAAAATCTTATAAAATTTAATCCCTTTTCTTTTCAAAACCTCAATCAATCCCGTTTTTTCAATTTGTACAGCATTAATATCATCTGAATTTTCCGGCCGGAATCTTTCATCAACCTGCCCGACCGCCAAATTCTCTGACACAAATTGTGATCTTTTTATATATTCTGCTAATCTTTGATATATATTAACTGCGCTTCCTCCGGACAACAACACTAAACAGCTCATCTTCTCCATTGTTATCCTATCCAATTTTTTACATATCAGTTCAGCCGCCTTGTCCCAAATAATTTCTTCAGAAAAAGTTAGAACTTTAATCACACGTCTTATATTCTATCAAACCGGATAATCTTTTTAATCCCGTGTCCGCTTTACAAATATGAATATAAGTCTATAATTACCCCTTAAATTTCAGGTTTTTAGCTATTATGATCAAAGAAACAATTAAAAGCTATTATCAGGAACATTTGGCTCCCGATTACGATATTGGAAATGTTGATTCTGGCCACAATAGAAATGCATATTGGCTTACTACTGAGTTAACCTTAAAAGGAACTGATGCTCCAGTTACCGGTTTTTTTATTAATTCTCCGCACCCCGGTCCGGTTATCTTCGGCGTCTCCGGTATTCATGGTGATGAAGGGGATGGTATAGAAGCTAACCGAAAGGCTGCGGAATATTTCAGGGATAATCTGTCGGAGGGCAGTTATTTAGCCGTGCTTGACATCAATTCACTGGCATTCAGGGCTCAGCAGAGAATTTCAACCGAACCGGGCTTTAATCAGAATTTAAATAATCTGTTCGGCATTGATAATCCTGTAACCCCATTGGGAAAACATGCTTCAGCACTCTTTAATTTAATCGTTGATATATCTGAAAAAAACAGTGATCCGCTGGTAGTCGTGGATCTTCATAGCGAAGGCAGGTCGGACAGGTCAATTCCTTATATTAGGATTGACAGGACAGACGATCCGGAACTTCAGGAATCCCTGCTTTGTTTGGGCTTGGTTTCCGGTCTCCCTATGGTTATGGAATTTGAAAATTTAGCCGGGGAAAATATAGAAAATGCTCTTTCTACCGCTTTAGTCAAAAAGAAAAAAATACCCGCCTTGACAATAGAAGTCGGTTCCGGATCAGACTTGAATGATGAAAATATCACCAGGGTAACACAGGCAATTGAAAGAATTGGTAACTTTTTGAAAATGACACATGGTCCTCTAGAAATCCCTAAACCCTTTTTTCAGCCGAATCTGCATAGATTAACAAATATTTATGCATATTATATGAACGGCAGTCCGGTTACCAGAAGAGGTAAATTATTTCTTATACCCGATTTTACTCAGGCTAGAAGTTTAAGAATTAATCATCAGTGGAAAGGAGGCCATCAATTTAAACCTGAAAAAGTTGGCTTTATTGAAGATTGGACCCTCAATGTTAGACAAAGAATGCAGTCTATTTATCCCGGTCTTGACCCTTCAATACATCTTAATAAAGATCAGCATGTTTATATTCTCTCTGTTTTGCCCGAATACCAGCAGTTTGACCCAAAGAATCCTATCTGTATAGCAGCCATTGAAGAAACAGATCCGGAACTTCTGAGAATTTATAACCGGGCTCTGCACAGAATAAGAATATTAACATTACCCTTTTGAATAATTTAGTTTTTATACCAAAAACAGCCGCATACTGGCCGCTGGCCTCTGTTTATTATTCTTGACAATAAATTTAATATCGTATAAAAATATTAATAGCTGCATAAACCTCAAAATATAATATGTTAACTCCGGGTGAAGAATTATTATTTAAAAGACTCAAGGACAAGTCGCCAAAGGAAAAGGATAGTATCCGAAGAAGTTCATATAGCTTAATTCAAGCAATTGATAAAGCAGATGCAGTTAAAGCACTTGAAGCTAAAAAGCAGGCTACTGCAGCTGCCGCCGAGGCCGCCAAATTAAAAGCGCAAGACCTTCAAGTCAGGCAGGAAGCGCAACCGGCTTTAAGACGTAATTTGCTTAGCTGGGCAGCTCACGCTTATAATATCGATCCTGCAGACACTCAGGCTATGTTAGAGTTGGCTAACCAGACGGTTTTAGGACGGGTAATTGGCTTTGCCGATCATATACTGACCGACCCGCAAGCGGTAAGTGAAATGAGGGGTGAAGACCGCTATTTCACCAGAAAGACGTCTTATACAATTGCTACAATTGGAGTTGGAAGGAACGGTTCCGTTAAGGTAGATTACCGCATCAGAAATCCGGATAATGACACCTCTCATCTCTGGCTTAGGTTTAATACTGAATCACCGGATAATATAAATGAGCAGGTTAGTACTACCAAATGGCCTCAGTTAAATCAGGAACAGATATCTGGACCGGATTTCAGACAGGATCATGGCTATTGGACTTTGTCTGGCCCAGCACCAACAAATCTTGCCGGATTAAAAACAGTTGACAGGATTTTGACTGAAAATATGCCAAGTTGGACAG
>MFJM01000003.1:2178-3796 GCA_001779205.1 Candidatus Gottesmanbacteria bacterium RIFCSPHIGHO2_02_FULL_39_14 | reverse complement strand
CTGCTTGCTCTACAGCGCCTCTTCCTGTAGCTAAGTAATAGAATCACTTTTCTCAATTCTCAGTTCCCTGCCTTCAACCAGTGCCAGCGAGATTTTTTTGTAAGCCGAGGACAGTATTCTTTGGAAAGTGCTTTGCGATACTCCCATTTGCTTGGCTGCTTCTGTTTGATGCAGGTTTTTGATATTCTTCAGTCTCAAGCTTTCCACTTCTGCCTCGGTAATCTCGATCAGGCCGCTGCATTTAACCTCTCCCGGTTTAAAGGAACTGTGGGGCGGACAGTATCTTATTTTATATTTGCATTTCGGTCTTGCCATTCTAGAAATAGTTAACGAATAAAATGAGTTTACTATTTCTTGAACCCGCCGCTCAAGCGCTCTTTGAGCCGTCTACGAATAGTAGTGAAAAGGCTCAAAGTAAGCTTAGGCGGGTCTTGACATTTTTTATTTATCTACTATTATTATGAATATATACCCAAAACTATTGCCTGTCAAGAAAAAATATATTATGGATTTCGATAAATTAGCTTCATATAAATCCGTCGCCGCAACAGCCAAAGCTCTTTCTGCCAAAGGCTATCTGGTCGATATTGTTGATAACATCAATCAGGCTCTTGAGAAAATAAAAGAAATTATTCCCCCGGGAGCCTCAGTCATGAACGGATCTTCCCGTACCCTCGAACAGATTGGCTTTGTCGATTTTCTCAAATCAGGAAAACATTCCTGGAATAACTTGCATGGGAAAATCTTTGCTGAAAAAGACGCCTCCCGACAGTCACATCTCCGGAAAACGGCAACTCTCTCCGATTATTATTTGGGAAGCGTCCATGCCCTTGTTAAAAACGGGGAATTTGTCATCGCCTCTAATACCGGCAGCCAGCTTCCTAATATCGTCTATTCTTCTACTAATCTTGTATTTGTCGTTTCTACTAAAAAAATCGTCGGGACCCTCGACCAGGCCTTCCGGCGTCTGGAAAATTACGTCATTCCCCTGGAAGATGCTCACATGAAAGATTTATACGGTATGGGAACAACCCTCAATAAACTCCTGATCTTCAAAGGTGAGCCTCAATTTCTAGGTAGAAAAATAAGGTTTATCCTCGTAAACGAAGCTCTCGGCTTTTGAAGATTTTACAATTAATATTTCTCTATCATCGGCATACCTATAGGAAAGGCGCGGTTAAAGCCAAAAAGAAACACCAAAACTATGCCTATGACGAAATAAATAAACAGCCAAACAACTGTTAGAACGACAGTTAATACCCCCCAACCCATCCCTTTTTTATAACCGTAATAAAGCCCCGGGATGAACAATCCGACAGTATAAATACAGAAAGAAAAAATAATTGCCGCCGCCCGCACTACTTGAGCTATTTGATAATCAGCATAATTCAGATAGTTGAACAGAAGAATTAATATAATGCTGTAACCGCCTAAAATTACTGAAGATATAAAAGAAATCCCCAAAGTTACCAGGAAATGGGTGCTGTTATCCTGAGCCTGGACGATTTTTACATCTTTTTTAGCTGTCGCCTGATTAATCATTTTTAGTATTTTTCTCGCTACCAATAGAATCAATAGTACAGCAACCAAAAGCCCCGTCAATGAAATAACTATTTCT
>MFJM01000003.1:0-2126 GCA_001779205.1 Candidatus Gottesmanbacteria bacterium RIFCSPHIGHO2_02_FULL_39_14 | reverse complement strand
ATTCTAAGGGTGCTAAGTTTGCAGCATTTTTCACAATAGAACCTTGCCCTATCTGGGAAATATAATTATCAATCGTTGGGTTGGTCATAGCCGCGCCACCCTTCAATTCCGGAGTTTTCATCATCTTCATCATCGCGTCAGCGTTTCCATATCGGTATTCGACCTCCCCCTGGCCGCCTTTTATGAACAAGTCAGTATCAGGTGAAATGCCCACCGTAAGATTATTAATGGAATTATTGGTCTTTATTGATTCAAAGTAAAATTTATATGCCCCAAATATGTTTCTCCGGGCAAATCCCATTGCCCTGAAATAAACTAAAAATGCTCCTGATTTTTCGGATTGAATCGGTTTCGGAAGAGTTATATCTAAGGTATCCCCGCTGTATTCAAATTTGGCTCTCTGGTATTTTCCCCCTCCGTAATAGTTGTAATAATCGGGCTGGCTGTATTCTAAACATCTTGGGGGGCTGTATTTATAAGGTATTCCTGAGGGTAGCGGATAATACTGTCTCTCGTCATATCTCATACAGTATCCCTGGGCAATAATCTGGTAAACGGCAATGTCCGTCGGGACTATTCTGGAAGGCAATCTCAGCGAAACGTTATTTAATTCCTCATCCGTCTTAGTGTTGGAAAGGGCCGCTTTCAAAGTAATTATCGCTTCCCCGTTACCGCGCAATACTACGGAATATTCATGATTTTCTCCGGCAAAGGGTAAAGGTCCGGTATCCGGCACCGGGTAATATTCCGGAGCAATTTTAGTCTCAGCCGGCTCTATTACTTCGGTTGACAATTCAGTCGGAGGCGGTAATCCATTTTGTGCCAACCCTGAAGAGGGTATATTTAAGAAAATAAAACCTAAAATAAAACTGGAGGCAGCCAAAAACAATTTCCTCATTACCTCAATTAATTCATAATATTAAATTTATGTCAAGAGATTTTAACCATCTCCAAGATCTCCCTCTTCTTCTCCTCCGTCACTTCAACCGCCACCACGCCTTCATCTGGTTGTCCGTAAAAGATTAACGCTCCCAATGGAGCCAGCAAAATTGCGGGCAAAGCCACCAGATCCTCTTCTCCTTCAACTTTTATCACTCTCTTTTTCCCATCCCTAATAAATCCCGCTAGACTGCTTTTCACCGCCTCAACAGTCTCATGGGTTATGTGTCCCGCCGGATTCCTCGCCTTAAGCAATTTAAATTCTTGGGTAAAACCTAAATCATCCAATCTTTCATGAACTTTAATTCTTTTTATAAAAAAATCAACTATTGATATATCTGACTGATCCCCCAGTTTATTAAGATAGCCTGTCACCTCATCTCCAACTGAGATAAGACAGACACTTTTTTTATTCTTAAATCTTGAATCATTAATCGTGAATCTCTCAATTACTTCTCCCAATGGTTTTTTCAGTTTTAGTCTAAGTTTTTCCGGGAGTTTGTGGCCGAAAATCGGTAATTGCGAAAAAACTTTTCCCCAGCGGTCTATTTCTCCCAAACGGATTCTTGTCGAAGAAATCTTTTTATTATCATCAGCCTTAATAAGAGACACCTCAATAATCGTTAAATCCGCCAACCCCAATTCATTTCTGCGCTTATTTATCTTCAGCCCTCCTTCCCTTGTTTCCTCCGTCACCACTAAAGCTTCGATTTCTCCCGGCTTCAAAGTCGGCCCGTAAATATCATCAATCCTGATAATCTCTGCCCTATTGATAAATCCCATCTCCCTCAAAAACCCCTCTACCTCTTTCTTCCTCTCACTAAAATTTTTAACATTCATTGGAAATTGGGTATTGGAAATTGGAAATTTTTCCTTTACGAAAGCATCAGATGTTAAACCGATAATAACTCTTACGCCGAATTCAAAAGCTTTGGAAATGAAGAATCTGTGCCCCTTATGCAGCCGGTCAAACGTCCCGGCTATGGCCACCGTCTTATATTTATAATTCATTTTCCTGTTTCTAATCCCGCCTCAGCGGGATCCCGCCAACGGCGGGACGACCAACGACTAACTTCTTATATAGTTTAATATACTCCTCCGCGCTTCTTTCCCAGCTGAAATCTGATTTTAAAGCTGTTTTGACCATTTTTATGTATCTCTTTCTGTCGTTCTTCCAGATCCAAACA
>MFJM01000002.1:1337-11983 GCA_001779205.1 Candidatus Gottesmanbacteria bacterium RIFCSPHIGHO2_02_FULL_39_14 | reverse complement strand
AAGAAAGTAATTTCCGTTGACAAAGCTAATGTTTTGGAAACATCACGCCTATGGAGAGAAACCGTAAATGAAATTGCTAAATTCTATCCAGATATCGAAATAACGCATATGTATGTGGATAATGCGGCAATGCAACTGATAAAAAACCCGGAACAATTCGATGTGATCCTGACTGAAAATATGATGGGAGATATATTAACTGATGAGGCATCGGTAATAGCTGGATCCATCGGGCTTTTACCTTCGGCATCAATAGGAGAAAAGTATGCCTTGTATGAACCAATTCACGGAGCATTCAACAAAGCAGCCGGGAAAAATATTGCCAATCCAATCGGAACAATCCTTTCAGCGGCAATGATGTTGAGAATGTCTTTTGGATTGGGAAAAGAATCTGAAGCAATAGAAAAAGCAGTTGAAAGAACTATCCAAAAAGGGTACAGGACAAAAGATATATTAAGTGAGAAAACAGATCCAAAAAAAATACTCGGGACTCATGAAATGGGAGAAAAAATCAGAGTGTTTTTAGAGAAAAACTGAAACTATTAAGGGAATATAAAATAAAGCAAAAACGGTTGACAGAAGAACGGTGACTGCAGCTTTTTGGGGTTGGACCTTGAGAAGCGTGGCAAAGGCAACAGTATTGGCTGCCAGCGGAACAACAGAGAGAATCAGCATTATCTGATGGGTAATACCGTCAAAGATATGGAAAAAATTATTATCCATACTGATGAAGACAATCATTAATAGTGGCCAAGCGGCAAATTTGGCAAGGAAAGTAAGAATAATAAACTTCCAATCCATGATGAATTTGGAGATTTCGGATAAAGCCATTCCGATTATCATCATCCCCAAAACAGAATAAATTTGGCGGACAAAAAATATAATTCCGTAATAAACCGGTCCTAAATTGAGATTTACGACATTAAAAAGCAATCCGATAATAAAAGCATAAACAGCAGGCAATCTGATAATTTTATTAACACTTTCCCCAACGGTATGATTTCCGCGGGCAGTAATGAAAAAACCGAGAGTATTTTCGTAGAGAATCATGCCAATAATTGCCAAAGTAACAATGTTTACGGCATTTTCCCCGAAGAGAATAATTGAAACAGGCAAACCGAAATATCCGGTGTTGGCGTTACCGGCTGAAAATCCCAAAAGATTTCTGGTATTATCCTTAAAATATGATTTCAACAGAAAATAGAAAGTTAAGCTGATTAAACAGGCAATTCCCAGAAAAATCAGCGGCAAACCGATGATCCTCCAATCTATCTTACTTGTATAAAGACCGTGAAATATTACCAAAGGGGCAATAATATAAATTAATAAAGCAGCTATATATTGTTTATTTATTTTCAAATATTTCCCGGTAATAAATCCAAAAAGTATATAAATATAAAGAGGAATAATTTTTGTGAATAACGAAAGAAATATTTCCATCTCTATGTCAAGGTTAAACCTTGGCAACGGTTAGTATTCGTCTTCCAGTTTTAAATCTCCAACGATTTTTTCGGGCTCGATTTTATAGTCTTCAACAAAACTTTGATAAGAATTAAATCTGTATTTACCTTCTTTTTTTGCACTCTTGAAATAATCAAGAATAACTTTCGGTTTTACCCAGGATACTTTTTTATCTCCAAGAAAATAAGAATAACTCGAAAATTCTGAAAATTTAGCTGCTAAATTATCTTTCATAGGATTTAAGTGAATATAACGGCTTAAATGTAACAAATATTCATCTTTTTCAATAAGTACAGCTTTATATGTATTTTGAAATAAAGAACCAATTCTTTGATATTTTTTATTAAAATACATGACATAAGCTGTCGTTAAACGCTGCATTAGTTTTACTATTCCATTTAAGGAAAATTGCTTAATAATTAAATGAATGTGATTTGGCATGAGAGCAAAAGCTATAAGATTGATTTCACTACTTAAATTCTTTCTAATATATCTGTTCATTCTTAATATTTTTGTTTTATCTTCCAATAAATCATTAACCGGTGAAAGATATAATTTCAGATAATGCAAAAAAACAATACAGTCTTTCTTATCCTTAAATATAATTCTTTTTTCAACTCCACGATTATATATATGGTAAATGCCGTTTTCTAGATATTGTTTTACTATGTTTTTAGAAGGCATTTATATTATTTTTATCGTAGTAACACCCTATTGTCAAGGTTTAACCTTGACAAGATTGGGACTAACTCATGATGACTTCGTGACCTTCATATTTACGCAATTTGGGAACGAAATAGGCAATTAAAAGAGTAATTAGTATCGTACCTAATCCGCCTATTGAAACCGACAACGGAGCGCCTACAGTAGCAGCCAAGAAGCCGGCTTCAACCTCACCTAACTGCGGGCCACCCATGAAAAAGATCATGTTAACAGAAACCATGCGACCACGAAGATAATCGGGCGTGACCATTTGACGAATAGTATTTCTGATAATAGTTGAAATGACATCTCCAAATCCAGTGAAAAAGAGAAAAATTAAAGACACTAAAAAATTACGGGTAAAACCAAAGAAAAAGGTAGACAAACCATAAATTAAAACTCCTGTAATCAAAAGCTTTCCTTGTTTATTAATCTTATTAAATGACGAGATCAATAAACCGCCTGAAATAGCTCCAATGGAAGGAGCGGCATAAAGAATACCTAAACCCTGAGGCCCAACCTGTAAAATATCTTTGGCAAAAATGGGTAATAAGACCGTTGCCGAAGAGAAAAAAGTGGCGAAAAAATCCAGAAGCATACTGGATATCATCAGCGGGGTTTTAAAGACAAAACTTAAACCTTCAGTTATATCCGTTAACGAAAATGAGGTTCGGGTGGCAACTTCCCTGCCGCCCCTTTTCAGAAGGAGTAAGGAAATAATAGAAGCTATAAAACTGACAGCATTAATAATATAAACACTGGCAATTCCCAATGAGGCAATGGTAAATCCGGAAATGGTCGGACCCAATACGATGGCTGCATGCCACATGGTGGTGGTTAAAGAAATTGCATTAACAAACTGTTTTTTAGGAACAAGCAAAGGCACAATCGACTGACGGGCAGGCGTATCAAAAACGCTGGCTAATGAATTAGCAGCAATCATTAAATATATTACTGAAGCGCTGACAGTACCGTTCCAAGTAGTGATAGCCAATACAACGGAAAAAAAGGCCATGGCAATCTGAGAGAACAGCATAACTTTTCTTCTATCATAACGGTCAGCTGCTACACCTCCAATTAATGAAAAAAATAATACAGGCAGAAAGCGAGCAAGACCGATTATCCCTAATGAGAACGCAGAACCGGTCAGAAGATAAACCTGCCAGGAAACTGCCACCACCTGCATTTCACTGCCAATTCTTGAAATTAGAAGGCCCAACCAAAGCAGGCGGAAATCACGAATTTTGAATGCGGAAAATGGAGAAATTTTTGATTTCATTGTCAAGATGCTCTAATGCCAAGGTTAAACCTTGACAGGAGTGAGCCAGGAGGAATATTTTTTTTCGTTACCCCGGACAATATTGAAAAAAAGTTTTTGGATTTTTGCCGAAATGGGGCCAATTTTCCCATTTCCGATAACTCTTCCGTCAATCTCGGCTATCCAGGCAAGTTGGGCACCGGTGCCGGTCAAAAATGCTTCATCAGCTATATAAACCTCGGTGCGGTCAATCATTCTTTCAACGGCCGCGATTCCCAAATCATGGGCTAATTGCAAAATGGTGCGGCGGGTGACACCCTCCAAAACATCAGCATATTTGGGAGAAGTAATTAAATACCCGTCTCTGACCATAAAAAAATTGGCACTTGAGGCTTCGGTAAGATGACCATCATTACCGATTAACAAAGCATCGTCAAATCCAAGTCTGGCGGCATCACCTTTGGCCAAGGAGGAATTGATATAGCCTCCGGAAACCTTGCCCCGGGCCGGAATCATGTTGTCATTTATCCTGACCCAATTGGAGATCATGAGCTTTAAACCTTTATTAACAGGGAGATATTCACCCAAAGGAATCATATAAATAGCGAAATCGAAATTAACTTTTGACAGATCCGGAGAGATCTCGTAATTGGCGGCATAAGAAATGGGACGAATATAAAAGTCGGATTTGGGGAGGTTTTTTTCAGCCAGTCCGACAGTGGTTTTGACCAGGAAATCCAAATTATATGGTATCTTCTGATTAAGTATTTTAAGACTGGACATTAGGCGGCGGTAATGATCTTCAATTCTGAAAATATAATAATTTTTTTTGTTGTTGGCCTGATAACCCCGGATACCACCAAACACTGCATTACCGTACTGGAGGGCATTGGTCATAATGCTGACCTTGGCCAGTTCGGTAGGAATTATTTTTCCTTCGAAAAAGGCAAACGGCAGGTATGTTTCGGTTGACATTATATTAACAGCAGCCGCCGCAACAACCGGATTCGCCCCGGTCTGAATAATCTTTATAAGCAATACATTCTATTTCTATAAGGGCATCTTTTGGCAATCGGGATACCTCAACAGTCGCCCGGGCTGGATAAGGTTTTTCAAAAAATTTAGCATAGGTTTCATTCATTTTTGGAAAATCATTGAAATCTTTTAGGTATACTGTGGTTTTTAAAATATTTCGCAATGTCAGTCCCGCAGCTTTTAGAGTTTCTTCAATATTTTTCAGGGTTTGTTCAGTTTGTGCCTGAATGTCACCGGGAGCGTAAGCATTTGTTTTGGGATCAATTCCTATATTACCGGCAACAAAAACCAGATTACCTGATATAATTCCCTGAGAGTATGGACCAATAGGTTGATAACCCTTCTTTGCAAGAATTGCTTTTTTCATAATTTTTCCTTCCCGTTTTTGGACCGCTGATAAACAAGTTCATTATACCCTTTTTCGTAGGCTTCGATAGAGGCGACGATGATATCGGGTGAAGTCCCCTTCTCAACCACCTGGGTACCGAATTCATCCTGAAGGACCATTGTAGCTTCAACGGTGGCGTCGGAACCGGTAGTGGGGATCTCAACTGAAAAATCAGTAAGTTTGAAATTGACTTTGTCCTTTTTTTTAATGACCGAGGTGATGGCTTTAATGGCGGCATCAACCGGGCCTACCCCTTCATGCCGAGTAGAATAATCCCGGCCGTTAATTCTGACGGTAACTTCAGCAAAGGGTTTTTTCTTTTTAAATGTTTCTATATGAAAATCCGTTACCTCCAGAATTTTTTTCCTTCTTTCATCAGCGGTAACGGTTTCAATAATAGACTGGAGATCGGCTTTAACGATTTTTTTGCCTTTAATATTAATAAATTTGGCAATTAGATTTCTGATTATTTTCAGGGTTTGGTCATCAAGATTTAAATTAAATTCTTTTTTAATTGTCTTTTTAACTTTGGAGAAAGTTGGTACCCGGGCAAAAATAAGCTTTTCTTTTTCACCGACCGAGCCGGCCCGGAGCGAAAGAAAATCAGAAGAGATAACCCTTTCCACTTCAGAAAGAAGAGGTGTAATTACCGGAGGATCAGCAATAACTTTCAGGGTGGTAGCCGGATCCTTCAATCCGGCACCGGTAGCTATACAAACAACGGTGTCAGTTCTTTTTATAAGGCCTTTTTTGACTAATTTCTTAAGAGCGGCAATGACTGTGGCTGAGGATGGCTCAACATAAAGAGCTTCCAGTTTGGCCAATTCCTGCTGGGAAGTAAGCGTTTCGTCATCAGTTACCGAAACAGCCCGGCCTTTTGATTCGACAAGGCTAGCCATGACTTTAGGGGCATCTAATGGATTGCCGACAGCTATGGCGGAACAGACGGTTTGCGGCTTGTCTACAGGAATGACGTTTCTGTGATTATTAAAAGCATCAACTATCGGTGAAGCACCTGCGGCCTGAACAGCTACCAATTTGGGCAAGTGCGTAATTAATCCGAATAAATGATATTCCTTAAAACCCTTCCAAATGGAGGCTAAATTAGTTCCCATACCAACAGGCACGAGAACCCAATCAATTTTACCAAACCATAACTGCTCGCAGATTTCATAGGCAAGCGATTTCTGTCCTTCGCTGCGGAAGGCATAGTCACCCGCCAGATAATAACGGTAATGTTGGGCAACTTTTTGGGCCAAATTATAAGCATCAGAATATGTACCTCTGATTTGGATAACATGGGCTCCGTAAGAAATAGCCTGAGCGAGTTTTCCCCGGGGAGTATTTTCCGGCACAAAAACGAAACAGCTCAAATCGGCTTGAGCTGAATAAGCGGCTACGGAGGCGGCCATATTGCCGGTTGAAGCGACACAAACCGATTTAAAACCTAGCTGTTTGGCTTTATTGATTTCAACAAAGCTGCCGCGGTCTTTGAAAGCACCTGTCGGATTTAATCCTTCGTTTTTAATATAGAGTTTTTCCAGATTAATTTTCCGTCCGAGTTTGACAGCTTTATGAAGATTGGTATTGCCTTCGTCCAAAGTAATAAGATTATGCCGTTGTTTAAACGGAAAAAAATCAAGATACTTTATGACTTTGGGCGGGGTGTTTCTTAAAACATAAGCATTAATAAGCTCCCGGAGGTGCCGGTAATTATAAATTACATCCAAAGAACCACCGCAAAAGCGGCAGACAGTGGTATTTTGGCTTTCATCTGTTTTTTTATGACAGAGAAAACATTCCAGGTGATAGAAACTATCGGTCATAAGTTAAGTTTGTCATTCTGAGGTTGAAAACCGAAGAATCTCTCAACTTGTTTGAGCTCGCATTCGCGAGAGATCCCTCGACTGCGCTCGGGATGACAATTTTTTTCCTTTTTTCCAGTTTTCGGGCCGAAGTTCCCTGACTTTGGCACCTGCCCGCCACATTTCACTGTTTCCCATTTCCGAAAGCTCTTTTTTCAATCTCTCTTTATAATCAGGACGGGAGTTGGCTTTTAGAACTATAGTGGATTCTTTGCCTTCTTTAACCCGCTGATACAGTCTTTTAAAAACAGGCTCAACCGCTTTTCTAAACTCGCCTTTCCAGTCCAACGCTCCCCTTTGGGCGGTGGTTGAACAATTGGCATACATCCAGTCCATGCCTTTTTGAGCTATAAGCGGGACGAGGCTCTGAGTAGCCTCTTCTACTGTCTCGTTAAATGCTTCACTAGGAGTGTGTCCCCGTCGACGGAGTTCATAATATTGGGCTTCCATTATTCCGGCGATAGCACCCAAAAGAACTCCTCTTTCTCCGGTCAGATCACTATAGACTTCTTTTTCAAAAGTGGTTTCAAAAAGAAAACCTGAACCGATGCCTAAACCCATGGCTTTGACTCTATCAAGGGCGCGACCGGTGGCATCCTGAAATACGGCAAAGCTGGAGTTGATACCCGAACCGTTAAGAAAATTGAGCCTAACCGATCTTCCGGCACCCTTAGGAGCAACTAAGATGACATCAACTTCTTTGGGAGGAACAACTCCAGTCTGATTGCGGTAAGTGATGGCAAATCCGTGAGAAAAGTAAAGAGCTTTACCGGGAGTTAAATATTTTTTAACTGTAGGCCAAAGGGCAACCTGGCCGGCATCGGATAAAAGATAAGCAATAATTGTGCCTTGATAGCTTGCCTTGTCAATGGAAAATAAAGTTTTACCGGGTTTCCAACCGTCTGCCACAGCTTTGTCATAGGAGGGAGAGGGTTTTCTTTGGCCTATAATGACATTAAAACCGTTATCTCTAAGATTTAAGGCTTGGGCCGGCCCCTGGACGCCATAGCCGATAACGGCAATAGTTTCAATTTTTAGTACCTTTCTGGCCTTTTCAAGAGGAAATTCTTCTCTAGTTATAACATTTTCAACAGTATCGGCAAATTTTATTTTAGACATTAAAGTCTCCTTTCTATGTCAAGGTGCCACCTTGACAAATATTTATTTAAATAATGACGTACGGCCGGTACGGACAAACTCCATAATATTAAATTCCTTCATGTTTTCATAAAAAGCATCTATTTTAACTTCCGTGCCGGTAATCTCAATTATCAATGAATTTTTGGCCATATTAATCACCCGACCGCGGAAATGCTCAATAATCCTTAGGATATCGTTTTTTTCTTCCTTATCTTTGACAGCTACTTTCATTAATGCCAGTTCGCGGGAGACAAGCAAGTCGTCTACCACATCTTCAACTTTCACAACTTCTATTAATTTGGCAAGTTGCTTACACATATTCTTGACCAGATTTTCATTACCTAAAACCGTGATGGTGATTCGGGATATTCCGGGTATTTCCGAATGGCCGGCAGTTGCCGATTCTATATTAAACTGCTTACGGCGAAATAACCAAAGTATACGATATAAAACACCCGGCTTGTTTTCCGCCCAAATGATTATATTATTCAATTTATTAGTCATCACTTATTTTGTTTTCAGATCTTCAATGCTTACGACCATTTCGTCAATGCCGGCGCCGGCCGGAATCATAGGAAAGACATTTTCTTCCGCTTCAACGATAAATTCGATTAAATAGGGACCTTTATATTTCCGGGCAGCGGCGATGGCTTTCCGGGCGGAGGAAAGGTCTTTTACTTTTGCCGATTTTATGCCAAAACCTGCCGCAAGAAGCTGAAAATCGGGATTTTTCAATCTGGTTTCGGCATAATTGCCTTTATAAAACAATTCCTGCCATTGTCTTACCATACCCAGGAAATTATTATTCAAAAGGGCAATTTTGACATCAAGACGTTCCTGAACAATGGTAGCCAATTCCTGGATAGTCATCTGAATTCCGCCATCGCCGATAACAATCCAGACTTCCCTATCGGGATCGCCAAGCTTGGCTCCCATGCCGGCGGGAAGGGCAAATCCCATAGTGCCCAAGCCTCCGGAAGTGAAATGGGTATTATACTTCTGATAAGGATAATAACGGGCGGCATACATCTGGTTCTGACCAACGTCAGCCACAATGGTAGCCTGGTAATCGGTCTGTTCGGCCAGTTCAGCAACGACCTGGGCTGATTTCAATTTATGACTACCTAATTCAGGCATAAACACTTTTTCTTTTTCCTCTTTTTTCCAAACCTCAAACTGAGCAAGCCAGGAGGAATGCTGTTTGGGCTTTAATTTCGGTAAAACTTGATTCAAGACTGCTTTGGCATCGCCAACCACCCCAATATCAGGCATGACGTTTTTACCGATTTCTGAAGGATCAATATCGATATGAATAATTTTAGCCTGGGGGGCGTAAGCGGAAACCTTACCGGTAACCCGGTCGTGAAAACGCATGCCCACAGCCAATATAACATCGGCTTCCAACGGAGCGCGGTTGGCCGGAACATGACCGTGCATACCTGGCATGCCCATAAAAAGACGGTGCTTATGGGGAATGGTTGACAGACCCAGATGAGTTAAGGTGATAGGTATATCCTGTTTTTCGGCAACTTTTAAAAGAGTGGTGCCGTCACCGGAGAGGAGCAGACCATGGCCGGCGATAATAAGGGGTTTTTGGGCAGAATTTAGAGCATTAACAATTTGAGTGACTTCTTCCGGAGTGGCTTTTATTTTTAATTTATTTTTCAGATAATCAGTAAACTTCGGATAATGAAAATCAGCGTAATTGACCTGGGCATCTTTGGTGATATCGATAAGAACCGGACCGGGCCTACCGGTCACAGCCAAATAAAAAGCCTTGTGCATGACGGGGGCGATATCCTCGGTATAAGTCACCAGATAATTATGTTTGGTGATAGGTAAGGTTATTCCTAATACATCGGCTTCCTGAAAAGCATCGGAACCAAGGAGCGGAGAGGGAACCTGACCGGTGATGCAAACAATGGGAATGCTATCGAGCATAGCATCAGCAAGGCCTGTAACCAAATTGGTAGCTCCGGGACCGGATGTGGCAAAACAGACACCCGGACGACCGGTGGCCCAGGCATAACCTTCCGCTGCATGGGCAGCACCCTGTTCATGTCTGACCAGAACATGTTTTAATTGGGGATATTTATAGAGCGCATCATAAATAGGAATGTTTGCTCCGCCGGGATAACCGAAGATGCATTTTATGCCTTGCCTTATTAAACATTCGCAAATGATGTCTGCCCCTTGAACTTTTTGGCCTTCTTTCAATTTGGTTTTCATATTGCTCTGTTGCCAAGGTTAAACCTTGGTTGTGGCGCCTAATATGGCGCCTAATGATGCGCTGGAAACTAATTCGGCATATTTAGCCAATACTCCTCTACTGTAATGAGCTTTTGGTTTAACCCATTTGGATTTTCTTTTTTTGAATTCGAGCTTGCTAATTTCCAAATCTATTGTTTTCTTTTTTAAATCAATTTTTATCATATCCCCATCTTTGACAAGAGAAATCGGGCCGCCAACACAGGCTTCCGGTGAAATATGGCCGACCATGATACCATGAGTACCTCCGGAAAAACGGCCGTCGGTGATAAGAGCAACCGTGTTTCCCAGACCGGCTCCAATTAAGCTTGACGAGGGAGAAAGCATTTCCCTCATACCCGGCCCGCCTTTGGGACCTTCCATTCTTATAACAACGACATCGCCTTTTTTTATTTTGCCGGAAAGAATGGCATCTAAACTGTCTTCCTCACGGTCAAAAACCCGGGCCGGACCCCGAAAAAAATCCATTTCCCGGCCTGATAATTTCATGACGGCACCTTCGGGGGCGAGTGTACCATAGATTATTTTT
>MFJM01000002.1:0-1329 GCA_001779205.1 Candidatus Gottesmanbacteria bacterium RIFCSPHIGHO2_02_FULL_39_14 | reverse complement strand
TCCGGGGGAGGCTAACGGCTTATCAAATGGATAAATAACCTGCTGATGGACAGGAAATTCTTCAGCTGAGGCCAGATTTTCCCTGACGGAGTTACCGGTTACAGTAAGGCAGTCACCATGAATAAGTCCGTTCCTAAATAACAATTTCATGACCATAGGTACTCCTCCTATTTGATCGAGATGGTCCATCATGTATTGACCAAAGGGGCTGAAATTGCCTAAAAGAGGAGTTTTTATGGAAATTCTTTCAAAATCTGCCAAAGTCAAGCTTACTTTAACTTCATGGGATAAAGCCAGCAAATGGAGGACAGCATTGGTGGATCCTCCCAGAGCCATGACTACGCTAATAGCATTTTCGAAAGCTTTTTTGGTCATGATTTCCCCTGAGGTAATGTTTTTTTTAAGGAGATTAAAAAAAGCCCTTACGGTATTCCGGCAATCAGCAATTTTTTGAGGAGAAATATTATTTTTAATATCAACTGCCGGATGAGAGGCAGATCCCGGCAGACTCATGCCTAAAGCTTCTATCGCAGCAGCCATGGTATTGGCGGTATACATCCCACCACAAGCTCCGCAACCGGGACAGGCCTTTTTCTCAATCTGTTCCATTACGGAGGCGGAAATTTTTCCGGCAGAGTATTGACCTACAGCTTCAAATATAGATACGATATTGAGATCTTTGCCTCTTAACCTACCCGGTAGAATGGTACCTCCGTAAAGAGTTATACCTATGGAGTTATTTCTGGCAATACTCATCAGAGCAGCAGGAATGGTTTTATCACATCCTGCCAAGGTTATTAATCCATCAGAGGAATAAGATTCATGCATGGTTTCAATGCAGTCAGCTATCAAATCCCGACTGACGAGCGAATACTTCATGCCCTCCATACCCATTGACTCGCCATCAGTAACTACCGGAGTTCCGAATAAAATAGATTTGCCGCCTTTTTTTTCAACTTCGGAATGGATAATATCGCCCAATTTTCTGATGTGAGCATTACAGGGAGTGATATTGGTATAGGGGGCGGCAACAGTAACCAGGGGCTTATCAAAATCATTATCTTTAAAGCCAACCGCCCGTAACATCCCGCGCGCCGGAGCACGTTTAAGCCAATCTTGGCCGCCGGGAGTACCGGTTAGCAAACAACTTCTTTTTTTTAGATTTTTTTTCCTCATAAAATAAAGAAACCTCTCGTTTTGAGAGGCTTTTGGAAAATTTTTTAATTTTTAATTTCTAATTTTTAATTACTTTCGCCTCCCAAAAAAGTCCTATGTCCAATGATAAGGACATTAATTGAGAGGATAATCAGAGCATTGTAATAAGCTAAC
>MFJM01000001.1:0-12140 GCA_001779205.1 Candidatus Gottesmanbacteria bacterium RIFCSPHIGHO2_02_FULL_39_14 | reverse complement strand
ACCTAGTTGACCGGTAGCTCCAGTTGATCCTGTTGGTCCTATATCTCCTGTTGAACCAGTGGTACCAGTGCTGCCAGTTGGACCTAGTTGACCGGTGGCTCCGGTTGAGCCTGTTGAGCCTGTTGGTCCTGATTCTCCAGTTGAGCCTGTACCACCAGTAACGCCGGTTGGACCAAGAATACCACCAGGTCCGGCATTCCCAGTTGAACCTGTCCCTCCCGTTGGTCCCAGATTTCCAGTGGCTCCAGTTGAACCAGTTGAACCAGTTGGCCCTGTTTGTCCGGTGGCTCCGGTAGCTCCTGTTGTTCCGGTGGGGCCGGTAGCTCCAGTAGGTCCAGTAGGACCTGTTTGGCCGGAAGCACCTGATTCTCCGGCTACTCCTTGAAGCCCGGAAGCGCCTGTTTCACCTTTCTCTCCTTTGGTACCGGCGACACCGGCGGCACCGGTGGCTCCGACAGCTCCTTCACAAGTGACTAGTCTGTTTAGACTATCAAGACAAATTGGGCTACCTGTTCCAGCAAGTAAACCAGTAAAGGAGATAGTGCCTGAAGATCTGATTCCTGTGGCTGATTCAATAGCACCACCGATACCAACCCGAAATGCTCCAGCGTTACCAACGAGAAGTGTATCTTCAACAGTGGCATTATCAGCGGTTAAGGTAGTTGTATCTATTCCTCCGTAGGCAGATAAGAGAGCAGAGAAGGAAGCTTCTTCAATCACCTGTAATGTTGAATTAATTGTAGTATCGACATTAATTTGCATAAATTCTTTATCAGTTTGTTCCGCCAAGACAGAACCGACATCTTTAGGAATTAAAGTTTCAACCTGTTCACCTGAGTCACTTGGCAGGGTAAAATTAGCTGATTTATAGCCCAAGAAACTGGCGAAAAGAAAGATTATGAGGAGTAAACCTAACGCAGAATATATTCTGGTTTTTCTGGGGAGATAGGTAAATCCAGTGATGATGGGGGTAATAATATATTCTTTTGTATATTTTGATATCTTTTTATATTTTTTAGTAATTGAAGGTCGTGCGCTGGTAGGAACATTTATCAGTGGAATAGAAGAGGATGTTTCTGGAGGATGGGTAGACGGAAGGAGAACAGGAGGAATGTCAGCCGGTTCAGCCAGGGAGTTTATAAAATTTATTAATTGATTTAAGGTTGTCAGATAGCGCCTGCGGGTGGTAGAGGGAATATTATTTTCTATTAAATATTGATCGTATTTCGGCAGATCCGAAGATTGAAAAAGTTCAAGTGAAAATTGTTGATTTATTTCTTTTTCAAACCAACGAATAAATTTGGTCAAATCAGCAAGATAATTGCGAACTGATAATCTGCTTAAACCTCGAGACTGAAGATAATTTTTAAAGTTGAGAAATAACTGATCATTTTCCGGCTGTTGGCTTCTGAAATTTGATGTTTCAGGAAGGGATATTTCCGGAATGGAACTTAAGGTAGAGGGTTTAAGAAAGAAATAAAATTTTTTTATGGAAGATAAATAACGCCGTATATTTCCCGGTGGCGTTTGGTTTTGAAGTAAATAACTTTGATATAAGGAAATATACGAATATTTTAGATTTTGAGCTGAAATTGTTTGGCCTGTTTCTCGGGTAAACCAGGAGACAAACTTGGAAATATCCGATAAATAATTGCTAACAGAAACTTTATTAAGACCTTGGGAATTAAGATAGCGGGAGAAGTCTTTTAGCAGGTCTATCACGGGTTTTTAATAAATTGATGTTTATAAAAGCCCGCTAGATCAATAATATATAACTTATATATTATTACAATATTAATAACATCATAGAGTTTAGTCAGCTGTCAAGAGGTAAATTCAAAGTGATAATCCAATAATGTATATAGCTTGATATATCGGGATTATATATGGGTATACTTCAATGACTCAGGTTTGCGTCTGATCATTTCAGTATATGCCCATCTAATCCGCTTTTCACTGCTTGCCAGTTTCAAACCGGAGTAAGATGGTTATATAAGATAAGCAAGATGAGGGAGAAGATTAGGATTAGAGATTTAGTTGTTGAAGAAATTAGAGGAAATTAATTACTGGAAAATTAAAATAAATATTTGGGAAGGAAACAAAAGAATAAGAAAAGAGATCAACCTAAAAGTGTTTAATCCGCCTTCGCGGAAATCCCCGGCCGTAAGGCCATGGGATGCAGAGACATTTTTCCGCTTCGGCCGGATTTCAGCTCCGGACGAAGTGTACTTGAAGAATCCCCGACCGTTAGGTAGTGGGAGCTTCAATAACGGATGAATCAATAACCGAAAAAAATGAGAAACCTTGAGTAAATATTAATAAAATTGATATAATTATTAGAATACCGACAGGGATAAACTGGGTTATATTATTTACACAAAGTATAATATAATGTTCGATATCAGAAGCTATTTTCTCATTATTATATACACTAATAGTTATACAGGATGACAAATAGGGGATCGCACGGGATGACAAAGGAGAAATCACTTAGGATTACAGGAGGCTATTAAATCGTATAGATAAGAACCCTGTTTTTGGAAGCATAGATAATAGCGTTAGTAAATTTAAATTCTTCAATCTTATCGACGGTAGCTATTTTAATAGGCTGATTTTCAATAATAGTAATGAAATTGGCATGCAGAGGAAGAATGTCAAACGGTCCGGCAATATTCTTTGAAGAAACAGATTTGGCTTCACCTTTCCAAATTTGTTTTTCAGGGCTGCTAATTTCGACGGTTAATAAGGATTCTGGCATTATTTGGTACTTAGTGTAAAGTTTATAAAAACTATATAATTTCCTTATATAATCTGCTTAATATAAAACTCAAAATAATTTTTTCAATACGTAAAAACATTATACAGCAGTAATTAATTTTTAAAAAGAATTAGCAAAAATAAAGACAGTAATGATCGGAGGATTATTTGAGATCTTCTAGAGAACCGATAAAGTATAGTTTATCGACAGGGACGGTGTCCAGCTCACCGGCAATGATGCGCTGGACATCCGTTATTGTCTGTTGGCGAGTGACGCTTTTTCCTTTTTTACCTGTTTGAGCTTCAGTTGTAAAGAAGGGTTGGGTCATATAATAGATAATTTTTTTCGCCCTTTGGAAAATTAAACGGTCATATGGTGAAAGTTCTGATTCGCCTACAATTGATACTATTCTAGATAGTCGTTGATGATTATGTAATAGTTCGATAGCTTTTGTTGCAATTTCATAATGTTGGTTTCCAACAATTTTTTTATTCAGACTGTTAGTAGAAGACAAGAGAGGATCGATCGGAGGATAAAAACCGCGGGAGGCAAGTGTCCGGGAGAGAATTACTACCGCATCGAGATGACTGATAATGGCTGAAACCGCAACGTCGGATAATTCGTCAGCCGGAACATAGACGGTTTGTACCGAAGTAATGGAAGCGTTTTTAGTTGAAACTAACCTATTTTCAAAATTACTGATTTCACTTTCCATGGTTGCCTGATAGCCAAGTTCTGAAGGGATTGATTCAAGGAGAGCTGAAACTTCACTGCCTGCCTGGATGAAGCGGAAGGTGTTATCGACAAAGAAAAGGACATCTTTTTTCATGCGGTCGCGGAAATATTCAGCCAAAGCTGTGGCAACCCAGGCTACCCTGAATCTGACGATGGCGTTGTCGTTCATTTGACCGAGGATAAGGCAGATTTTATTTAAGACTCCAGCTGTTTTAACGGATTGGGCTAATTCATGACCTTCTCTGATTCTTTCTCCTATTCCGGCAAAGACGGCGATACCGGGATGGCTGCCTGTAATATTTCTTAATAATTCGGTCAGAAGGATTGTTTTTCCAACTCCGGCTCCACCGACAAAGCCAATTTTTCCTCCCTTAATAAAGGGAGTGAAAAAGTCTATTTGCTTGATACCGGTTTCCAAGACGGTATCGGGTGTTTCTACAGTATCGAAAGAGGGACTGGTTTCATAGATGGGAATATGATCGACATCACCCAATGGTCCCAAATCGTCCTGCGGTTCTCCGAAAATATTTATCAGTCTTCCTAACAGTTTTTCCGAGGCAGGAATAGTTAAAGGTTTTCCGGTGGCGCTAATGGGGAGATCCCGATAAAGAATATCTTTTTTAGAGATAGACAAGCAATAAATAGAGTTTTTATCAGAGAAAGCATAAACTTCTAATTTAACTTCAGGATTTTCAGGAGAGGTCAGTATTTCATAGAATTTAGGCAGATTGACTGTTTTGTCATATTCGACTTCGACAATCTGGCCATGGACACCGCGGACGCGCCCGGAGAATTCGTTAGCCTGATTGTTAGTCTTTGAAATATTTGTATTCATTTTTATATTGTTTGAGGTGATTCAAGAAAAAAAACTTTATTTTTCATTTCGGCCAAAGTCCTTCTGGTAGATATGCTGTGTTTCCATTTCTTGATGCCGGAGAAAGTATCCAGTAGTTTGGTATTGGTATGGGAGCGAATAGCCTTTTTTAATTCCGACTTTTTGGCTTTTATTTCATAATCGGTTCTTTCTTCAGCCTGACTCATGCTTAATAATCTAGCAGCTGTCCTGGCCAGATTGGTTTCCAATAAAACTCTTTTGAAAAGAATGCTTCTGACTTCGGTATCGAAAAATTTGATCATTATTGACAGTTCCGGTTCGAAGATGAGGTTTATTTCCTCCTTTAATTTTTCCTTCTCTTTTTCACCTACCGGCGGAATTTTTCTAGTCAAGTCGACGCTGCCTACCTCCTGTTTAAGGAAGCTGACAAAGCGGGGATAGTAAATAGTTACTTGGCCAAAGTTAACAGTAATATTTAAGAATTCCTCAATTTCTTTCTGATCAGGAGTATCCTGGGCAAATTGAAGTGTATTGAATTTCTCTTTAAAATTAATCGCGCGAAGGTAATTGATACCGGTGGTACCGATGACAAAGCGTTCGGTCTGGTATCTTTTGGAATTTTGCAGAAGGTAGTTCATGATCTCGTTATTGATACTGCCGAAAAATCTCTGATTGGAGGTGAAAGCAACCGACAATTTACGAGTACTGGTGGATGAAGACGGGGAGGCAGCATTCATATTTATATTAGCCTGTCTGACGTTAATCTCAACCAAGTGGTAGATATGAGTGATTTCTTCAAAAAAATGATCATTTCTTTCGAAGGCGGAGCGGATATTTTTTAATTTAACCGCAGCGGCTTCGGTAAAAGCAGCGCTGATATGCTTGAAAGTAATTAAATCGTTAATCTGTTCTTTAATATCGGATATTTGGCTCATAGTTTCTGACTCTGACTGTTTGATTGAGGTGTTGATTCAGTTCGACAGGCTTTTTCCAGATTGGGCAGAGACTGTTTAAGGTTGTCCAATAGGGAATCTAAATCGATAGTCAGAATTTTATTGCCGATTAATTTAGCTTCAGGAGAATCCCGGAAATAACGGAGGATTTTAGATTTATTTTTCCTGACAAACTCCAGGTCTTTGTCATCAAAAAAAGGGCTAAAAAGAAGGGAGAGGAGAATAATCTGAATGGAAGGATCAATTCTTTCCAGCTGTTCCTGTTTGAGAAGTTCGATAGCGATCATTCCAAGCTTTAAAAGTTTCTGCGTTTCAGGAGTTAACTCCGAACCGAAACGGCCGAAACGTTCCAACTCATGATAAATGGCTATTAATGACCTGATTTTATCAGCCAGGACTTTATGCAAGGGGCGTTGTGTCTGATGGCCGACACGGGTGACTGATCTTTCCGGATCGATGGCAGGATATTGTCCCTGTGATCTTAAGGAGGCTGAAAACAGTATATGGCCGTCGGTCATGGACATAATATTGGTCGGAATAAGAGCGGTAAAATTTTCCATATCAGTTTCAATTATTGGAAGAAGAGTGATGGAGGCATTGCCCCATTTTTCGTTGAAATTTCCAGCACGTTCGACCAGATGGGAATGGGCAAAGAAAATATCGGCAGGATAACTTTCCCGTCCGGGAACACGGCCGGAGAGAAGGCCGATTTCGCGCAAATATTTGGCGTGAAGTCCCAAATCGTCAAAAATCATCAGGACATCATGACCGGATTTAACAAAATATTCAGCAACGGAACAGCCGACAGAGGGTGCAATGGAAATTAATGGAGCGCCATCGGAGGAAGTGGCAGCAATAACTACACTATAAGATAGACCGCCTTCGGCGGATAAATCATTGATGAATTTTTTGACATCTATTTCCGCTTTTCCGATGGCTACATAGAGACAGATAATGGATTTGCCTTTCTGATTTAGAATGATATCCAGGAGAAAGCTAGCCTTACCGCTTCTCGGTTCACCGAAAATAAGCTCTCTCTGACCTTTGCCGATGGGAAGAAGGGTGTCGACCATGGTGATACCGGTGTAAAGCTGATCAGAAATGATTCTTCTGGAACTAACCCCCGGAGCAATAACGCCAAAATTAATTTTTTCCTCACCCATTTGAAAGCTACCCTTGCCGTCAATAGGTACTCCGAGAGGATTAATAGCCCGACCGATCAATCTGACCTGAGGAGGCAGATGAATGCCTGTTTTATCAATAGTGAAGGAATCTCCGGGAGAAGGTCTTTCGCGGTCGAGCATGAGGGCCTCAATTTTTTCGTGGTCAAGAGCGGTGACGATTGCCCGAACGCCCTTTTCAGAAATGATAATATCCTCGATTCTGACACTGGGGAGTCCTTCCAGATAGAACAGATAATCCTGGGCCTTGACCACAAAGCCAACTTCCACAGCCGGAGACATTTTAGAGCTGTTCTTGGGCATAAGCGTCTATAATTTTATTAATGATATTCTCTTTTTGGGAAAGGAAATTATGCAGAGACAAATCCTTATAATTATTGTTCCAGACGTAGGCACAGCCTGAGACAATTGTCGGATTGCACCTAACATCAATAATAAGTTCAGGGTTGAGGTTATTACGAAACCAAATCCCCAATTCATCCATTTGAACTTCATCAAGAATAACGGCCAGGTATAATGTCAGGACGGGAAGGGTTCTTAAAGCATCCATCAGACCGTTAATTAACAGATAGAGGTTGTCTTTGGTAAAGAGATTAAAGAAATGAACATCCAGGTGAGAGAGGGCCTTCACATCAAATTGGGAGGCAGCTATCATATTCAGATAATCGGGAAATAGCAATTCGGGTTCCTTATAAATACGCCTTTCCAAATATTCGCGAATTAAGGTTACCCGCCTGAGGTAATCAGTTTTGGTATAGGTTTTTGAAAGAATGATAGCTTGAATTTGACGGACATCCATAGTTAGTCGTTAGTCGTTAGTCGTTGGTCATTTATGAATTATTTTAGGATAGATTGTGTTCCTGTTTGGCTTGTTCCAAGGCCTGAAAGATAATTTCGCTATGTTCTGACAGGCTTAGTTTTTTTACCAAAGTTTGTTCCAGAGTTTTTTCCAAAATATCAATGATGTTTTTATTGATAACTTCCATGCGGTGTTTTTTATAGAGGTCAAGTTCATTTTTGACAAGCGCGAATTCTTCGTCAATCTGACGTTTAACTTTAGCATTGATATCCAGTATAAAAGCCGACATGATTTGTTGACTGTTATCGATCATTTTTTGGGTTTTTTCCTGAAAAAATCTTTGGTTTTGCATTTCCTGGTGTTTTAAATTTTCCTCGAGAACAGATAAATAATCCTGATAAGATTTTTCTGTCTTATCCATACTTGCTTTCAACTCGACTATTAATTTTTCCTCGAGGGATTTAATTTGAACGTCTAACTCGGTGATTAATTTATCCATAGCCAGTTTCTGTTTGGCGATAAATTCTATGCCTTTTAATTCGGCATTAGTGAGAATTTTATTGGCTTTTATCTGGGCATCATGAAGGACTGTTTCTGATTTTTCATAATATGGAGAAAAAAGATCAGAGGGCTTTGAACGTTCGTTTTTCTTAAGACTGTTTAAGATGAGGAGAAATAGCTGGGAGAGGGCGGTAACAAAGGTTAGGCCGAGAATGGTGAAAAGTAATATATTTTGCTCCATGGGCAGTCCCGCCGTTGGCGGGATTAATTACATTCTAAAGAATATTACAAGTTGTTACAAGAAGAGGAAGTATTAACGGGGACTTAACGGGGACGGGGGTAGGATGGACCATCTTTTACAAACTTTAAATAGTCAGACAGTCTATTTTCACCTTCGCCTAAGAGGAGAGAAACTTTAGAGAAATTAATTATCTTTCTAAAGCTTTTGCCAGTATATTCACTTAAACTGCTATAAGGATAATCTTCCGGGTTATTAGTTTGTTTTGATTTATACGGATTGAGATGGATATATCTTGAAACGAGCATAAAATAAGGGTCTTTCTGGATGATTCTACTTTTGAATCTATCCTCAAATAGTGGTCCATGCCTGTGGTATTTTTTATTGAAATAGAGAGAATAGCTGGTAAATAATCTGCTGATGAGTTTGGAGACGGGAGTTTTCTTTTCCTCAATCAAGAAATGATAATGATTAGGCATAAGACAATAGGTATAGATAAGCCAATCACCATGGTCAAGAAGAGAAGTTAGAGTATCTAAAAGTTTGTCGTAATCATTATTTTCTTGAAAAATCGGAGATTTATTTAAACCTCTGTTGAAGATATGATAAAAACCTCCTGGATAGGTAAGTCTGGCAAGTCTGGGCATTATGAAAATTATACGATTTTTAAACTATTAAGACAAGGTATTCTATCCCCGTCCCCTAGAGGTTAATTGCAGCGGGAATTCAAAGAGAATCTGGGAAGAAGATGCGACATATTATGTTTATTAAAAAACTTTTGAAGCTTAATGCCGTATCTTTTCTGAATTTCCTAATAAGGTTTTATTAATTCGAGTTGAGGGATAAAATTAAAGTGTTTAACATTGTGGGTAGAGAGAGGTTCACCCAGATAAATGGCTGTGGCCGCGATAAGAGAGTAGTTGATGCTGATTCCCCGGGAATGGCGGAAGTCAGTAAAGATATTTTCAGCTATTTGGGAAATCTCTTCATTTATATGAATAACTTCAATTTGAAAATAATCAAAAATCCGTTTTTGCAGACGAGAAATTTCACCTTTTGTTTCCAGCCCATCAATTAATTCCAACTTAACTATAATTGATGTTTTAATTATTCCCGAGAAATTTTGGAAGAAGTTTTGCGAATTAATTTCGCCACGAAGGAGATCGATTATGATATTGGTATCAATGTACATACTTCTTTTGTGATCTTTTTCTTAAAAAATCAACTATTTCAATCGAAGATTTATTTTTCCATCCGTTTTTAGTCCAGATGCCATTAATTTCAGTAATTAATTTGAAGACTTTGGCAAGAGCTTTTTTGTTTTTTATTTTTCTTTTGGTTACTTTATCAGCTTTTATAATTTTTACCATAGGTATTCCTCTTCTGGTTATAATATATGTTTTAGAATTAGTAAAAACTTCTTCCATTAATTCAGGCAGTTTTTCCCTGGCTCGTGTGACATTAATTATATGCATTCTGTACAATATTGTACATATTAAGAATATTGTTGTCAATGTAAAATGTTTAAGCTCTAAAAAAAGTGACCGGGGAGAGGATAATGCTGCCGAGGGCGATCGCGGCAATGGGGATGATTAATGTCAAGGTTTAACCTTGGCAACGGATTGTCAGGACAGTTAAACTTAGGACGGTCCTTAATTGTGTCAAAATTTGAGGTCATTTAGATTGTAAGGAGGCTCTGTTTTACCCCAGTCCCCTAGGATTACCTATTGACAATAAAGCAGTTTTTCAATATGTTTAAATTATGAACACTGAAGAAACCCAAGCGGCAAGGGATTTAGTAACACCCGTCCAGAGAGGAGAACTACCTAAGGAAGCACTACAGTTGCAAGGACAGAAAGCAGGTGAACGGATTAGAAATTTAATTTATCAAAGTTCATTAGCAACAGAAGAATTTTGGTCTCCAGCTAACTTAATAGAATTACTTGAATTGGCTGAAGTTGATCAAAACGGGCATTTAATCAGTCAAATAAATGATCACATAAAAAAAACTCCGGATGAACCAGTAGGAGATAATATAAAAAATCTCTTGATACACTTCAAATATTAGCATCTGCAAATGAGGTAATAAGAACCGGAGCAACAGGCCAAGATCCCAGCAAATCAGGACGTCCAGAAGGTCCAATATTTCAAGCAATTAATGCGCTTGGGGATAGATTCTTTACTCAAGTCAGTAATGTTTCCCGTATTAGGGCCAATATACAGCTTGGAGTCCCAAAATTGATTGAGTCTCTTCCTAAACCTGCTGTTTCACCAGTTGCTCCTCCCAAACCATAATCCAAATAAAATCGTTTGACGTGTTCTAACACTGGATAGCAAAAAGGGTTAGTTGCCAGTACTCACAGGAAAAATGACGTCGTTTGGATCGTTGTGAGGCTTCGATTAACCCCCGCCCCCTAGAGGCCCCTAGAGGGAGAGGATGATTAGAGATAAGATAATGCCGCCGAGGGCGATGACGGCAATGATCAAGACGTTTACCAGGATCATAGATTGGATAGGGACTTTGGCCAGAGGATTGCGGTAAAAGAGATTTGTTTAGTCCAAAGAAAGAAACCCTTTATTAAAATCGATAGTCAGTTTGAAATGTTTCAAAAACGAAAGGCCGAGAAGGCCGTCGACGCCGGATTCTGAAGGTAAATCTTTTACAATACAAGGCACGTTACGGACAGTTTTATCTAAAACCGTCAATTTGGGAATACTTGTATATGGTACGTGTTCCACAGAGGAAGCAGTTGTTGTTGAAACTAGATTTTGTTGGTTAATCTCCAGTCCCAGACCGGTAGCGATCCTCCATGGTATAACTACATAACTTGCACCTGTGTCGAGAACAAATTTTACCAGAAGTTTAATTTTGCCTTCCAGATAGGTGTTGAGAATAATAGAAGGTAAATGAGGATTAAATTTTAATATTGACATTAAAAGTAAAACTCATGCCTTTTGGAGGGACTTCACCGGTATAAAAAGTTGTAACATGAGATCCTTTTTTAAGTTTGGAAAGTTGGCGATAAACTCTGTCACGATCGTCACTGATTATAAGAGGTTTTGCCTCAAGTACTTTTTGTAATTTTCCTACTTTAAGAACTTCGGCCAGAATCCATTTATTTTTATATTTTTTCTTTATTTTGGAGATTTCCATAGTAAAAACATTATAGCGTAGTTATTTACAATTAACAATCGAACGAATATTAACGGGGTTAACGGGGACGGGGGTAGGATGTTTTGAATCTATCCTCAAATAGTGGTCCATGCCTGTGGTATTTTTTATTGAAATAGAGAGAATAGCTGGTAAAAGAGTCCCCTAGAGGTAAATTTGATCTTTGAAAATTTTTTGGTAAAATGTCAGTATTTTATACTATGGGTCTAATTGAACGAGGTTCTCAATTTGGATTAAATCGTAAAGAAGACGGTTTGCCTCCAGGTCCTATGCCAAGAGGGTTGAGCCTTGAAGGAACTGACGAGGCTGGTTTTCCGAGAATTGATACAGCAATGGAGGGAAACGTTTTAGTATGGGGATTGGTAAGGTGGAATCAGCAAAGATCATTATTTTCCGGAAATGAACCGAAAGTTGCCCTGAAAGATTTATCAACAGAGCAAAAAACACTTATTAAAGACATCCGTTTAGCGGTAGCTATCTCAAACAGTCTGGTTGAATATCTAGATGAACAGCATACTGCTGATTTTGACAGGTGGGAATTATCCCATCACGGACATTTTCACGATCGCAGAATTGAATCGTGGATCTGGACTTTGGTATCCAACAGACCGGAGTTTTTTAGAGGAAAAAATCGCAAATTAATTTATTCTTTAGCTTTATTTGCCCGCTTTCATGATTTTATGCAAATTGAATACCAGCGGGAGGGAGTGATAGATTCCAGAACAGGGCATACCAGCGGATCGGCCCTGGCATTATCGGCGATGGAAAAACGGTATGCCGAAATTATAGAAATGGTAGACGATGGGGAGATAAATCCGTTAGCCAAAGAAATAGTCACCACGGCTGCTTTGATGACTTTAATTCATGGACATAACAGAATGTCTGATGTCTTGGCAGTTTTGACCAATGGAGGAGGGGCAATAGCAAATGAACTAGATGATGAAGCTTTAGTCAAGGCTTTTAATGAT